>NZ_JAVRHK010000020.1:0-53474 GCF_031846585.1 Autumnicola musiva | reverse complement strand
AGTTAGAAGTTAGAAGTTAGAAGTTAGAAGTTAGAAGTTAGAAGTTAGAAGTTAGAAGAAATTATCATTTACAGGCTTTTTCAAAAGCATCTGGCATATTTTTTCTACAAAACTTATTCAAATTTGAATTCAGAAAAAATCATTTCTACCAAAGATAATTTACAGGTTCTTTACGAAGACAATCATATTATTGTGGTTAACAAACGGCCGGGGGACATTGTGCAGGGCGATAAAACCGGCGATAAACCACTGAGTGAGGTTGTAAAATCTTATTTAAAGGAAAAATATAATAAACCTGGAAATGTTTATCTGGGTGTGGTACACCGCCTAGACCGGCCCACAAGTGGAATCGTGCTTTTTTCCAGAACTTCTAAAGCGCTTCCAAGACTAAATAAAATTTTTAAAGAAAAAGATGCCGGTAAGAAATATTGGGCTGTGGTTAAAAATGAACCCCCTAAAACCAATGATACACTGGTTCATTATATGAAGCGTAACTCTAAGCAAAACAAATCGTACGCTCATATAAAAGAAGTTCCGGACAGTAAAAAAGCTATTCTGGATTATCAGGTTCTTAAAAAACTGGATAATTATTACCTGCTGGAAATAGATCTGCATACGGGAAGACATCACCAGATAAGAAGTCAGTTATCGGCAATTGGCTGTTCGATAAAAGGAGACCTGAAATACGGTTTTGACAGAAGTAATAAAGATGCCAGCATTCACCTCCATGCACGGGAGTTAATGTTTGTACACCCCGTTAAAAAAGATCCTGTACACATAATTGCCCCTCCACCGGAAGACGCAATCTGGAATGCCTGTAAAGCTTAATTTTGCTTTTTCATATTCCGGCTTATTTCAACAAAAACAGCACAGATAATGAGCGCGCCTCCTATTAAAGTTTTTAAGGCGGGGTACTCTCCTAAAAATATTAATCCGAGTAAAATTCCATAGACCGGCTGTACACTACTTATAATACTTGCGGTGGTAACCGAAAAATTCCTAAAACTCATCAATAACAAGGTATGGCCGAGACAGGTGGTAATTAAGGCAAGTACAAAAATGGGCACCAGCTGAGATACCACACCGGAAAGGTCAAAAATAAATAATACCGGGATGAGTAGAAAACTGATAATAAGCATTTGATACATCATCAAAACCGAGCCGTTATATCTTTCTACTTCCTGCTTCATCAGGATATTTCTAAGGGAATAAAAAAAGGCTGAAGTCACTCCAAAAGCAACTGCCAGTGTTTGATCATTTTCAAAACTGAATTCCGGCACCAGGAAATAAATCCCGCAGAGCACCAACACGGCCAGTGCCAGATGTATTTTGCTAAAACTGGTCTTGAGCAGTAATGGTTCGAGAAAAGTTGTGATTACAGGGTAAGTATAGATAGATAACATACCTATGGCCACACTTGAAAACTTTAGCGAAAAAAAATAAGTCACCCAATGGATTCCCATTAGGCAACCACCTACAATTACTTTTAGAAGATCGCGCTTATTGGCAACTTTTATTCTGAAGTTTTTATACCTGCAAAATAGATAAAGTACAGCTCCGGCCATAATTGCCCTAAAAAGGATAATCACAAAAGGACTAAGAGTGATGTACCTCCCTAAAGTTCCGGAGGTACTAATAAGCAAAACAGCAAGGTTGAGCTCGAGAATATTTTTAAAATGCTGGTTTTTTACAGTCAATTTAGCTCATTATCTGGATACCTGAAGCGCTTTTTCCTTAATTACCTCACCTACCGGTTTGTTTTCTATTTTACTTTCCAGCCATGAAATAATATCAAGATATAAAAACGCCCTTCGCTCATAAGGATGATCTTCATACGATTTCAAAATGCTGTGCAATTTGCGGAATTCTGCTTTGATTTCCAAAGGAGAAACATCGGGCAAATGTCTCAAAAATTTTATCATTTCCAACTGCACTTCATGAAGATCGTTCATCTTTATTAAAAACTTATAAGTAGATTTAATCAATCTCTCCAAATGGTAATCAAGCCCTGCTTCATAATGCGCCACCAGGTTTAAAATTCTGGCAAAACACATGAGATCTTCCCGCATTTCCAGCGATTTGTTGTTAATAATCTTTTTAAGAAATTCAATACATTTCTTATTGTTCCCATCCCCAAAATAAAGGCAGGCAATTTTATAGTAAAAAACCATGATGTGGTGCTCATCCACCCTGCTCTTATATTTTTTTATTTTTTTCTGGATTTTATCTACCAGCTTATCTCCGTTGGCAAAATCCCCCTTCATAAACCTTAGGTTCAGTTTATTAGAATACAAATAAAGAAAGGAAAGGGCTGCAATATTATCATCATCGGGCACACGTGGATCTTTCAGGCTTTTTTCCAGATCTTTTAGCACTTTTTCAAATAAGCTGGCGTGATTGAGATAAAATAAAGCTTCCAGCAAATAATGATTTCCTTTTAAATAGGAAACAGGGTGCACCGGTATTAAATGTTTATTTTCATTAAAAAGCTCTATCCATTTTGATGCATACCGAAAGCAGGCAAGAAAATCCTGGCGAATAAAACTATACCAGAGATACGCCTTATATAGCCACAATTTTTCCCGAAAGCCCAGTTCCCTGAAATTATATTCCGGCAGGCCTCTCTCAAAATCCCGTTTTACCTGAAGGGCTTCTTCCTCGGTACGCGCATATCCCATCTTTAAAAAGATTGCATATAAATGCAAAGAAAGATTGGAAAGTTTACTGGCAATAACGCTAAGCTGAGTGAGTTCCTCGGTTTGTTCAATTAAGGTTTCTGCACGATTATTAATACTGCGGGTAATATATTGGGATTCTATAATTTTTTCCCAATCCAGAATTTCATAAGCTATATTTTTCTCTTCATAATAGATAGCGGTAGCTTTTACCTTATCTAGCAATTTCAAACTTTGCTTGTATAGCCCCTTACGATAAAGGATAATGGCAAAATCCAGTTGCTCCCTTATTTGAACCGGCATACTTTGATGAGAAGGATTTAATCTTAAGCTGATTAATATCTGGCGGTACAGGTGGGCTTTTACATTAGATAATTGTCTTTTGCTGATTTTGGTATTTTTCAGGATTACCTCTTCATCATATTTCTTCAGCTTAGACATCACCTTAAATAAATTAAGGAATTTACTATCGGCATTTACCCCGATTCTTCCCACATATAGGGAAAATTGCCTCTTTTCTGAAGGGGAAAGAGATTTAATTAAAGAAAAAAGATTGTCAGACAAATCGTTAGTCATTGTAACAAAAAGCTTTTTAATTTACTGGTTATCAGTATAATTACAGTTTAATTTCCAGATCAATTATCGTAACGTATAGCTTGAGAACACTCTAAGTGCGGATGTAAATCATAATTTAGTTAAAGATAAAGTAAAAAAAATCTCTTATGAGTACAGAAAAGGTAGAAATTTTTGACACAACTTTACGAGACGGAGAACAGGTACCGGGCTGTAAATTAAATACCGCCCAAAAATTGAAAATTGCTGCCAGACTGGATGAGCTGGGCGTAGATGTAATTGAGGCAGGGTTTCCGGTTTCAAGTCCGGGTGATTTTCAATCGGTTTTTGAAATTTCGAAATTGGTTAAAAATGCGACGGTATGCGGATTAACACGAGCGGTGAAGAAGGACATAGAGATTGCAGCACAAGCACTGAAATATGCTAAAAAACCCAGGATTCACACCGGTATAGGCACTTCAGATTCCCATATTAAATACAAATTCAATTCCACCCGGGAAGAAATTATCAGAAGGGCCAGGGAAGCTGTGGCTTACGCCAAAACTTTTGTTGATGACGTAGAATTTTATGCTGAAGATGCCGGGCGTACGGAAAATGAATTTCTTGCTAAAGTTTGTACTGTTGCCGTGGAAGCCGGTGCAACTGTGCTTAATATACCCGATACAACGGGTTATTGCCTTCCTGAAGAATATGGCAAGAAGATTAAATATCTTAAAGACAATGTAAAAGGCATTGAAAACGTACGTATTTCCTGCCATTGTCATAATGATTTAGGTATGGCTACCGCAAATGCCATTGCCGGTGTTAGTAACGGAGCAAGGCAAATTGAATGTACAATAAACGGAATTGGTGAACGTGCAGGAAATACCGCTTTGGAAGAAGTGGTAATGATCCTTAGACAGCATCCAACTCTAAATTTAACTACAGATATTGATCCTAAATTTCTTTACGATACCAGCTGTATGGTTTCAAGGGAGATGGGTATGTTTGTTCAGCCTAACAAGGCTATTGTAGGAACAAATGCCTTTGCCCACAGCTCCGGAATTCACCAGGATGGCGTTATTAAAAATAGGGAAACCTATGAGATTATAGACCCTGCCGATGTTGGTGTAACCGAATCAGCTATTGTCCTCACCGCCAGAAGTGGAAGAGCTGCACTTGCCTTTCGGGCCAAAAAAATGGGGTATGAACTTACAAAACTTCAGTTAGATTGTGTTTATCATGAATTTTTGAACTACGCTGATTGTAGAAAAGAAGTCGCGGACAATGATATTCATGAAATCATGAAATTATCAAGAAAAAATATGGCTATTGCATAATGAAGAAAACACTTTTTGATAAAATATGGGATTCTCATATAGTAGAATCTATCCCTGACGGCCCGGATATTTTATATATCGATCAACACCTTATTCATGAGGTTACGAGTCCGCAGGCATTTAATGAATTAAAAGAACGAGAAGTTCCTCTTTTTCGCCCGCAGCAAACTGTTGCCACGGCCGATCATAATACACCAACTGAAAATCAGCACCTACCGGTTCAGGATCTTTTGTCACGGAAGCAATTGAAGGAACTTACCCAAAATTGCGAGGAAAACGATATTACTCTTTACGGTCTTGGCCACCCATACAACGGGATTGTTCACGTTATGGCTCCAGAACTTGGAGTTACCAAACCGGGAATGACAATTGTTTGTGGAGACAGCCATACTTCTACTCATGGTGCTTTTGGAACAATTGCATTTGGTATTGGTACCAGCCAGGTAGCACAGGTTTTTGCCAGCCAGTGTCTATTGGTTGAAAAGCCAAAGAAACTGAGGGTAAACGTAAATGGGAAACTCAGGAATGGAGTCCTTCCGAAGGACGTGATTTTATATATTATCAGCAAACTCGGCACGAATTCCGGTACCGGATATTTCTGCGAATATGCCGGAGATGTATTTGAAAATATGTCTATGGAAGGTCGTATGACGGTGTGTAATATGAGTATTGAAATGGGTGCCCGCGGCGGAATGATAGCTCCGGACGAAACTACTTTTGATTATGTTGAAGGGCGGGAGTTTGCTCCTAAAGGAAAAGAATTTGAACAGTTAAAAACATATTGGCGAACTCTGAAAACAGACGAGGATGCTGTTTTTGACCAGGAATATAATTTTGACGCTGAAGATATTGAACCTATGATCACTTATGGAACCAATCCCGGAATGGGAATAAAATTAAATGGTTCCATTCCTGTTGAAGGTGGGAAAACTAATGCCAAAGCATTAACATATATGGGCTTTAAACCGGGAGAAATCCTTTTGGATAAGCCAATTAATTATATTTTCATTGGAAGTTGTACCAATTCCAGAATTGAAGATTTCAGGACTGCAGCAGCTTATATAAAAGGCAAGAAAAAGGCAGAGAATGTAAATGCTCTTATCGTTCCGGGATCAAGACAGGTGGCCGCACAAATTGAGCAGGAGGGACTTCGTGCTATTTTTGAAGAAGCGGGTTTCACGCTTAGGCAACCGGGTTGTTCCGCGTGCCTGGCAATGAATGATGATAAAATACCTGCGGGAGAATACTGCGTCTCTACAAGTAACCGAAATTTTGAAGGAAGACAGGGCCAGGGTTCAAGAACAATTTTAGCAAGTCCGCTAACCGCAGCTGCAACTGCAGTTGCAGGCAAATTAACCGATTATACCAAACAATTGAACTAATGGAAAAATTTACCACACTCACAGATACCGCTGTTCCATTAGATATTGAAAATGTGGATACAGACCAGATTATTCCGGCACGATTTCTAAAAGCTACAGATAAGGCCGGTTTTGGCGAAAACCTGTTCAGGGATTGGAGGTTTGATAAGTATGATGAACCCAATCCTGACTTTGTGTTAAACCAGGATCAGTATTCCGGATCTATATTAGTGGCGGGAAATAATTTTGGCTGTGGTTCCAGCCGGGAACATGCAGCCTGGGCTTTAAAAGCTTACGGCTTTAAAGTAGTCGTCTCAAGTTATTTCGCCGATATTTTTAAAGGTAATTCTCTCAATAACGGATTGCTTCCGGTACAGGTATCACCTGAATTCCTGGAGAAATTATTTATTGCTATCCAGAAGAATTCCGCAGAAAAAATTAAGGTAGATCTGGAGAACCAAAAAATTAATATTGAAAGTACTGGGGCGTCAGAAGAATTTAATATCGATCCTTACAAGAAAACCTGTATGATTAACGGATTTGATGATATTGATTTTCTGGTGAGTAAAATTGATGCCATAGAAAATTACGAGAAAAATAAAAAAATCACACCTGCTTCGGTAGGAATATAATTTCTGAAAAATTCAAGAAGATATTATTTCAGATTAAGATTAGAATAGAATGAAACTACATATAGCAGTATTACCAGGAGATGGCATTGGCCCTGAAATTACGCAGCAATCAGTAAAAGTTCTTAAAGCTGTTGCCGATCGTTTTGATCATGATTTTTATTTTAAAAATGCCGTGGTTGGAGCCGCTGCCATAGATTCTGTTGGAGACCCTTTACCTGAAGCTACCCTGGATCTTTGCAAGAATTCTGATGCGGTACTTTTTGGGGCAATAGGTCATCCAAAATTTGACAATAATCCCGATTCCAAAGTAAGGCCTGAACAGGGTTTATTAAGGCTAAGGAAAGGCCTTGGCCTCTTTGCCAATATCCGGCCGGTGAATACATATGAAAAACTTCTGGATAAGTCCCCTTTGAAACGGGATCGCATTGCCGGAGCCGATTTAATAATATACCGGGAGCTTACCGGCGGAATTTATTTTGGAGATAAGAGCACCGCTGAAGACGGAAAGAGCGCTACAGATACCTGCACGTATTCCGTAGAAGAAATTGAACGTATTGCCCATCTGGCTTTTAAAGCTGCCCAGCAACGTCGTAAAAAACTTACCCTTGTAGATAAAGCCAACGTGCTGGAAACTTCCCGGTTATGGCGTAAAACCGTTAAAGAAGTAGCCCGCGCTTATGATGATGTGGAACTTGATTTTCTTTTTGTGGATAATGCGGCTATGCAAATGATCCTTAACCCCACTCAATTTGATGTAATACTTACGGAAAACATGTTCGGGGATATCATATCTGATGAGGCCAGTGTTATTGGAGGCAGTATAGGCTTACTGGCTTCAGCATCTGTTGGGGAAGAGAGTGCTATGTTTGAACCTATTCATGGTTCCTACCCTCAGGCAACCGGGAAAGGAATAGCCAATCCCGTTGCTTCCATTCTTTCAGCTGCCATGTTGCTGGATCATTTTAACCTTACTAAAGAAGCAGAAGTAGTACGTAAGGCGGTTGAAATTAGTATTCAAATGAATGTATGTACACAGGATTTAAATAGCGATAACCACTACTCCACCGCTAAGGTTGGAGACTTCCTTGAGGGAATTATTAGTGATCCTGATAACAGTAACATCAACAATGAAAATTTGAATTTTGGACAAATGACTATAATCTAATCAACTTTTTTATTTGATTTTTTTGCACCTCTCGCTTCTTGTGTGGTTTTGGCGGGAGGTTTTTTGTTTTTAAATGTATTCAGATACCAGATATAGAAGTTCGCTAAACGCAATAATAAATCGCCACATAAAACCAGGCAATCAGGCCTGAGCCAGAGTTATCAAAGTTATTCTTTAAATATGCCGATTATACTGAAATAATTCTGCCTGCCTGCCTTATCGGCAAGATATATTCAGCATGAGAATAAGCTTTTATACAGACAGCTGCCTTAAACCTTTTCTTTCTTTTTCCTTATTTCATCAAGTGCCAGGTTATCCTTACTCCCCAGGTGAGTATGTTTTTTCCCGGCAGCAGGTTGATAACTGCCATTTTGCACCTGCCCCCCTATTTCCTTATAAGCTTCCCTGAAAGACTGCCCCTGCATTACCAGATCGTTGATGCTGTCTACCGTAAACAGGTATTTATATTTTTCATCGTCCAGGTTTACGTCTTTTACATTTATAAGTGAAATAGAATGAATGAAAATATCCAGAATTTCCTTAATATTTTCTACGGAATAAATACTGTTTTCTTTGATTAGCTGAAAATCCCTGTGGTAGCCGCTGGGCAAATTATTAGTAATTAAAATCATCTCATTCGCAATACTCTGAAGTTTGTTGCATTTGCCCCTGATAAGTTCAAACACATCAGGATTTTTCTTGTGTGGCATAATGCTGGACCCTGTGGTGAGTTCATCAGGAAAAGTGATAAAATCAAAATTCTGACTCATATAAAGGCATATATCCATCGCGAAGCGGGAAAGCGTATTTGCTACAGAAGAAATGTTTGAAGTTACCGTTCTTTCACATTTTCCACGGCTCATTTGCGCGGCAACAACATTGTATTTTAATGCTGAAAAACCTAATTCCCTGGTTGTGTAATCCCTGTCTATTGGAAATGAGGAACCATATCCCGCGGCAGAACCCAATGGATTTTGATCTACAACTTTCAGCCCGGCCTCCATTAAATAAAGGTCATCAATAAGCAATTCAGCATAAGCTGAAAACCATAATCCAAAAGAGGAAGGCATTGCCACCTGAAGGTGTGTATAACCGGGCAGCAATTTTTCCTGATGTTCTTGGGCAAGGCCTAAAAGCACATCGATCAGCTCTTTTGTTTTAGCGGAAATCTGCTGCAAATTGTCCTTGAAATAAAGCTGCATTGCCACCAAAACCTGATCATTCCTGGAGCGGGCAGTATGGATTTTCTTTCCGGTATCTCCTAAAGCTTTGGTGAGCTCAAACTCAATTTTAGAATGAACGTCTTCAAATTCCTCTTCAATATTAAAATTGCCATTTTCAAGCTGCTGCCTTAATTTCTTCAGTTCCGCTTCAATTGCAGTGACTTCTTCCGCTTCAAGAATTCCAATCTTACCAAGCATTTTAGCATGAGCAAGGGAAGCAGTAAGATCATATTCGGCTAAAAATACATCCAGTTCCCTATCATTTCCAACCGTAAATTTTTCAATCTTTTTATCTATTGAAATGCCTTTATCCCAGAGTTTCATATTGTATGTTCACCAGAAACTTCACAGGTTTTAAAAACCTGTGAAGTTTGATTAATAATTATTTCTTTAGTGCCTTTTCAAGCAGTTTTACGTATTTTTCAATCCCTTCTTCCACTTCTTTAACATAAATAAATTCATCTGCGGAATGTGACCTGGTGGAATCCCCAGGCCCCAGTTTTAAGGAAGGACATTTCAGCATCGCCTGGTCAGAAAGTGTGGGAGATCCGTATGTTTCCATTCCCAAAGCAACTCCGGCCTTTACCAAATCATGATCCTGCGGGATGGAAGACGAATTTAGCCTTAAAGAGCGAGGAGTAATTTCATCTACGGGAGCTTTTTTATGCAGAATTTCAGCAATTTCGGCATTACTGTAGCGATCATTCACCCGTACATCAATTACAAGATCTACATTACCCGGCACCACGTTATGCTGATTACCGGCATTAATTTGAGTAACGGTGAGTTTTACTTCTCCCAGGGCTTCCGATTCTTCCGAAAAGCTGAAATTTTCAAACCATTGCAAAACTTTGGCAGTTTTATAAATAGCATTATTGTCGTTAGGATGCGCTGCGTGGGAAGGCGTTCCTTTTACCACGGCATCAAAAACCACCAGGCCTTTTTCCGCAATTGCAAGGTTCATCAGCGTAGGTTCACCTACAATAGCTACATCAATATTCGGCATTTTTGACAACAGACTGGAAATTCCGTTTTTCCCATTGGTTTCCTCTTCCGCAGAACCGGCGAAAATAATATTGTATTCAAGATCTTCCGCAGCATAAAAATAAGTGAAAGTAGCCAGTAAAGATACAAGGCAACCACCCGCATCATTACTCCCGAGTCCATATAATTTTCCGTCCTCAATTTCAGCTTTAAAAGGATCGCGGGTATAACCGGAATTTGGTTTTACTGTATCATGATGGGAATTGAGCAACAATGTCGGCTTTGTCTTATCGAATTTCTTATTGGAGGCCCAGACATTGTTCAGGTGCCGGTAAAAAGGGATATTTTTCTTCTTAAACCAGTTTTCCAATAGTTCGGCTGTACCTTTTTCTTCTCCTGAAAAGGATTGGGTTTCAATTAGATTTTTAAGCAGGTCCAGGGCTTCTTGCTGTAAATTGCCAATTTTCATATTACTTTACGATTTTGGTATGTATAGCATTTTTCTTGAGCAGATTAGAATCGCCCAGAAAAATTTTACTCACTCCATTGTTCAGGGCTTCAAAGCAATTTTGAAGTTTGGGCAGCATTCCTTCACTTATTATCCCCCTGTTTAACAATTGCCGGTAAAGCTGCTCGTCAATATCTTCAATTACTGACTCATCGTTCTCCACATCGGTTAGCACTCCTTTCTTTTCAAAGCAATAAAAAAGTTCAACGTCATAAATTCCGGCCATGGCTTTTGCGATTTCCGCCGCAACCGAATCACCATTGGTATTAAGCAATTCTCCCCGGCCATCATAGGAAATTGCGGAAAATACCGGCGTGATATTTTGCTGCAATGTGGAAGAAATAAAACCTGTGTTTACTCTTTCTATATCTCCTACAAATCCAAAATCAACCTCCTTAATCTCACGTCTTTTAGAAATAATGGTACCGGCATCGGCACCGCAAAGCCCCAGAGCATTTGTGCCTATAGCCTGCAGTTTTGCTATAATATTTTTATTGATAAGCCCGCCATAAACCATAGTGATCACTTTCATGGAATTAGCATCGGTAATCCTGCGACCGTCTACCATTTTTGTCTCATAACCTAACTTTTCTGCCAGTTTTGTAGCCATTGTACCGCCGCCATGCACTAAAATTTTTGGAAATGGCAATGCGCAGAAATCCTTCAAAAATTCCCTGAGCTTATTTTCATCTTCAATGAGCTTACCACCTATTTTTACAACTTTCAGTATCTGTTTTTCCATCTTGTATTTTTGCCCCCTGATAAATTTTTATTTCTTCAATAAGCTTTTAAGCACTGCCTGTGCCGCAAAAGTCCGGTTATTCGCCTGATGAATAACTACAGAATTATAGCTGTCCAGAACCTCGTCTGCAATTACCACATTTCTTCTTACCGGTAAACAATGCATTACTTTCGCATTATTTGTCGCCTTTAACTTTTCTCCTGTTAGTGTCCAGTTCTCTTCTACCTTAGGTGATTGCCCGTATTGCTGGTAACTGCTCCAGTTTTTCACATACACAAAATCGGCATCTTTTAAAGCCTCTTGCTGGTTATGAACTATTGAAACTTCTTTGGTAATATTTGGATTCAAATCGTAAGCTTCAGGGTTGGTAATTACAAAATCAACATTGGATTTTTGCATGATTTCTGCGAAGGAATTGGGTACTGACTGTGGTAAAGCTTTTGGATGTGGCGCCCAGGTAAGCACTACTTTAGGTCTTTTGGATTTCTTTAATTCTGAAATGGTAATAGCATCTGTAAGTGCCTGCAGCGGATGTCCCGTTGCACTTTCAAGATTAACCACAGGAACTGAAGCATATTTCGTAAAATTATTGATTACCAGCTCGGCTTCATCTTTTTCCCTTTCCTTTAACTCGGGAAAGGCCCGTACGGCAATAATATCACAATATTGGGAAAGCACAGCCGCTGCTTCCTTTATATGTTCCGCTTTATTGGAATCCATTACCGCTCCGTCTTCAAATTCCAGCGCCCAACCATCTTTATCGGCATTCATTACCATCACTTCCATTCCCAATAACTTCGCAGCTTTCTCTGTACTTAATCGTGTACGTAAACTGGGATTAAAAAACAACATTCCAAGAGTTTTACCTTTTCCTAAACCGGCTGCTGAATTCTCTTTTTTTAGCTGAATGGCTTCTTTAATTAATTCTTCCAGGTTCTCTATGTCAGATAAAGTGATATAATTGTTCATTATTCTAATCTTCTTTACGTTTCCTGCAAGGTCTTCAAGCCCTTGCAGGTTTATTTTCTTATCTTCCTTTTAGCCCTACAAGGTTTTATAAACCTTGCAGGAATTTATTTCAATGCGGTTTTCAAAGCTCTAAAAAACACATCAAAATGTTCTTTTTTGATATTCAGCGGAGGCAAAATTCTGAGCAACTTTTTATTTGAAGCCGCACCGGTAAAAACCTGATGTTTAAACAGCAGATCCTTCCGAAGCTGGGCAATTTCAAAATCGAATTCCAGCCCAATCATTAAACCTCTTCCTTTTACTTTTTTTATCTGCGGAATTTTAGCCGCTTCTTCCTTCACATAATCAAATAAACTTTTGGCATTTTTAAGCAGCTGCTCTTTTTTAATAATATCAAGAACTGAAATTCCTGCAGCGCATGCCAGATGATTTCCACCGAAAGTGGTGCCTAAAAGTCCAAATTTCGCCTCAATTTTATTATCGATAAGAATCCCGCCAACGGGAAAACCGTTACCCATTCCTTTTGCGATGGAAATTATATCGGGCCGGATTTCATGCTTCTGAAAAGCAAAAAAATCACCGGTACGGCCGTAACCTGACTGAACTTCATCTGCAATTAGAAGAGCACCATATTTTTTACACAATTCCGAAGCTTTCTGGTAAAATTCATTGTTGGCTTCATCCAAACCGCCAACTCCTTGGATTACTTCAAAGATGACCGCTGCGATATCTTTGTTCTTCAGCGTATTTTCTAAAGCTTCAGTATCATCAAAAGCTAATTTTACTACCTGGTGCCCCTTATTAAATGTGGATTTAATACTTTCATTATCGGTAACGGCCACCACTCCGGAAGTCCTTCCATGGAAGGACTTTTCAAAATAAACCACCTTTTCTTTTCCGGTATGAAAAGAAGCGAGTTTTAGAGCATTTTCATTGGCTTCAGCTCCGGAATTGCACAAAAACAAACTGTAATCTTTCACTCCGGAAACTTTCCCCAACTTTTCCGCAAGTTCCTGCTGCAATGGATTTTTAACCGAATTGGAATAAAATCCCAGCTTCTTCACCTGGTCATTGATGGCTTTTACATACGCCGGGTGGGAATGGCCTATAGAAATCACTGCGTGGCCGCCATATAAATCCAGGTATTTGTTATTCTCTTCATCAAAAACATAAGCGCCCTCACCTCTCATAGGAGTAATATCGTAAAGAGGGTAAACATCAAATAATTTCATAGTTACTGTTCTGAAATATTATTTATTTTTTTAAATGAAGCCTGAATCCCTTTGATAAGTGACGAACTTAGACCATTATGTTCCATTTCATTTAATCCTTCAATGGTACAGCCGCGGGGCGTGGTAACTTTATCAATTTCTTCTTCGGGATGATTTCCGGATTCTATTAAAAGACTTGCCGCTCCCAGGCAGGTTTGCATTGAAAGCTCATGAGCGTCTTTTGCATCAAATCCCAGTTGTACTGCTCCCTGAGTAGTTGCACGAATTAAACGCATCCAAAAGGCAATTCCGCTGGCGCAAATTACCGTGGCGGCCTGCATTTTATTTTCAGGAATAATAATACTGCTTCCCAGGCGGTTGAAAATAGCCTCGGCAATGGCAATTCTTTTCCTGCCTTTTTCATTGCTGCAAAGGCAGGTCATGGATTTTCCAACCGCTATAGCTGTATTTGGCATGGAACGCACAATAAAATGCTCTTCGCCTACAATAGCTTCCATCCTGGGAATTTTAAACCCGGTTACCGTGGAAATCAGTACGTGCTTATCGGTTAGTTCGTCTTTAATTTCTTCAAGAATCCTCTCCAGTTGCGTGGGTTGTACAGAAAAAATAAGAATATCAGAATTTCTCACCGCCTCGAGATTATCTGTGGTAACCGTTACTTTTGAATATTCTTCATAATCCTTTATGTCCTCTACCTTTCTTTTACTAAGGTAGAGCGTGGTAAAAGCATTGCTAAAGATCAATCCCTTTGCAATAGAAATCCCCAGGTTTCCGGCTCCCAAAATGGCTATTTTCATATCTGTATTTTAAATTTTAAATGATGAATTTCTATTAACTGAAACTTTTCAATCTTCCCAAGTTTTAACCTCTAACTTCCAAATTCGTACTTCTTACTTCCTTTCTCTTTTCACTCTTAAAAATAATTTGCCTTTAAGTTTAATCCAGCAGTTTCCTCAAAGCCAAACATTAAATTCATATTTTGAACTGCCTGTCCTGAAGCCCCTTTCAACAGATTATCAATGATACTGGTTATTAAGAGCTTATTGCCGAATTTTTGCAATTTCAGCAAACATTTATTGGTGTTTACCACCTGTTTTAGATGAAGCTGATCCTCTACCACAAAGGTAAAAGCGGCATCTTTATAGGTTTCCCGATAGAGCTCTTTTGATTCTTCCAGGCTTCCTGAAAATTTGGTATATGCAGTGGCGTGGATTCCACGGGAAAAATTTCCCCTGTTCGGAATGAAATTAACTTCAGTAGAAAAATCCGGTTGAAGCAGTTTAAGACTCTGCCCTATTTCATTTAAATGCTGATGTTCAAAAGCCTTATAAGCTGAAAAATTATTATCCCGCCAGGTGAAATGAGTGGTTTCAGAAAGAGAGGTTCCCGCTCCCGTTGCACCTGTAACGGCGTTGATGTGCAATTCATCTTTCAACAGGTTTGCATTTGCCAGCGGCAAAATAGCCAAGCTAATGGCCGTGGCGAAACAACCCGGATTAGCGATAAAATTTGCCTTTTTTATGGCTTCTTTTTTGAATTCCGGCAGGCCGTATACAAAAGAATGTTCTTTAGTAGCCATTCGGTAATCGGTGCTCAGATCAACTATTTTTGTCTTTTCTGAAAATTGATTTTCAGAAAGAAATTTTACCGAATTTCCATGCCCCAGGCAAAGGAAAACAACATCAATTTCTTTATTTATCTCTCCGCTAAACTGTAAATCTGTTTCACCCACAAGATCCTGGTGCACTGCTGCAACAGGCTTTCCCGGTTGTGAGGTGCTGTAAACAAAATTGATGTTTACCTCCGGATGCCTTAACAAAATCCTGATAAGCTCCCCTGCCGTGTAACCGGCACCTCCAATAATTCCGGCTTCGATCATTGTTCCTGTTTTACGTGTTGATAAATCTTTCCGGCATTGGAAAGAATTTTAATAAATCCTTTGGCGTCATCTGCCGTCCAGGCTTTATTTTCTTCGCCATATTTTCCGAAGCTGCTGTTCATTAAATCATTTCTAGATCTGATTCCGTCTAAAGTAAACCGGTAAGGATGAAGTGTCACAAAAACCTCCCCGGTAACCTGTTCCTGGGAATTCTGCAGAAAAGCTTCTAGATCCCGCATTACCGGATCCAGATATTGGCCTTCATGAAGATGCGTCCCATACCAGTTAGCCATATAATCCTTATGCTGAAGCTGCCATTTGCTTAGCGTATGTTTTTCCAGTAAATGATGTGCTTTTATGGTAATCAATGCTGCCGAAGCCTCGAAACCAACCCTTCCTTTAATTCCAATAATGGTATCACCAACATGAATATCCCTTCCAATAGCGTATTTTGAAGCAAGGCTTTCCAGAATTTCAATATTCTTTTCCGGCATATTTTCCTTTCCATTTACACCTGTTAATTCTCCTTTTGTAAAATGAAGGCTGATTTGTTTAGGCTCTTTTTCCTGCAATTGCGAAGGATATGCTTCTTCCGGAAGTGGATTCTCAGAAGTCAAAGTTTCTGAACCACCTACGCTGGTACCCCAAAGGCCCTTATTCACGGAATATTTAGCTTTTTCCCAGTTCATATCTACTCCGTTAGCCTGCAGATATTCTATTTCTTGCTGCCTGGTTAACTGCTTATCCCGAATTGGGGTGATAATGTTAATTTTAGGAGCTATTGTTTGAAAAATCATATCAAACCTTACCTGGTCATTTCCTGCGCCGGTGCTGCCGTGGGCGATATATTCTGCTCCAATTTCTTTAGCATAACTCACAATTTCAATCGCCTGCACAATACGTTCTGCACTTACGGAAAGTGGATACGTGTCGTTCTTTAACACATTGCCGAAAATGAGAAATTTCACCACCTTATCATAAAAGGAAGCCACGGCATCAATATTTTTATAGGTTTTCGCTCCTATCTTTTGGGCATTGGAACCTATTTTTTCAATTTCTTCCTGAGAAAATCCACCGGTATTTACGCTAACCGCATGAACTTCAAAGTTTTCTTCTTTTGATAAATATTTTGCACAGTAAGAAGTATCCAAACCTCCACTGTATGCTATCACTACTTTTTTCATTTCAAATACTTTTTCGTCACAAATGCACGAATAATTTTTACTTATTATGTTCCCCTCCTTTTTCCTTTTTCGATGAGGGGTGGCCGTAGGCCGGGGTGGTTAGTTTTCACTTTTCTCTTTTTTATAAAAAAGCGTCTGCTTTATGTTTTTCAACCTTTTAAAAGCTTTGTCATTAAGGCTGTCTTCTTTCTCTTCAGGTTTTTTCTTCTTTTCAGGATCGTACATCATCCCGGTACAAAGACACATCTTACGTTCTGTCCTTGTGAGTATATCGTAGTTCTTACAGGTCTGGCAGCCTTTCCAGAAGCTTTCATCATCGGTAAGTTCCGAGAAAGTAACTGGCTGATATCCCAGTTCATAATTAATCTTCATCACAGCCAGTCCGGTTGTAATTCCGAAGATTTTTGCAGCGGGATATTTTTCACGGGAATATTTAAAGATTACTTCTTTTATATCCTTGGCAAGTCCCTGGTTTCTGTAATCAGGATGTACAATGAGACCAGAATTGGCCACAAATTTTTCGTGGCTCCAGGTTTCGATATAGCAAAAGCCGGCAAAATTATCTCCATCCAGTGCAATTACCGCATTCCCTTTTTCCATTTTACTAATCACATATTCGGGTGTGCGGCGTGCAATACCTGTTCCGCGAACTTTGGCCGATTCTTCTATAGTGGTACAAATGATCTCTGCGTAAGAAGCATGAGATTTATTAGCAATGATAATCTTCATATGCTAAGAAATTAAGTTGAAAAAATTAATTCGATTTGTTTTCTGAAGGGGAACCGGACTCACCTAAGTTCCATAAATAGATACACGCACTTACGTGCGGGGGAAAAAGCGGCGCATGGGAGATAGTTCAGAAAGAATCCTGAAATATGTAGTTGTTAATATGTCGCTTAGTTTTTTCAATGTAGATGATTTCAATAATATTACAATAATGTGTGGAAGTTATCGCTTACCTGCGGATCCGCGGACAGCGGCGAAAATCTGGTAATATTATGTTTCTCTTTGAAATCATATTATAAATGTACATTAAATTTTATACCCACAAAATTCTTCAGACTAAAAATTGAAATAAATTTGGTTTGTCATTCAAATATTCCCCATAAAAATTCTTTTTCTTCATTCTCTCTACCAGCGGTTCAAAATCTGCCGGATCACTCAGTTCTATTCCCACCACGGCTGGACCATTTTCCCGGTGGTGTTTCTTGGAGTATTCAAAATGGGTAATATCGTCATGTGGTCCTAAAACCTTCGCGACAAATTCTTTTAAAGCACCGGCTCTTTGGGGGAAGCTTATTATAAAATAATGTTTAAGCCCGCGGTACAGCAAGGCTCGCTCTTTAATTTCAGCAGTCCGCGTAATATCATTGTTACTCCCGCTTACAATACATACCACATTTTTGCCCTTAATCTCTTCAGCAAAATAATCTAAAGCGCAAATAGACATTGCCCCGGCAGGCTCCACCACAATCGCATCCTGATTATAAAGGTCAAGAATTGTCTGGCATATCTTCCCTTCTGGAACAGTTACCATTTTACTTAAATTTTCCTTACAGATAGCAAAATTCCGTGTTCCCACCTTTTGCACTGCGGCTCCATCTACAAAACGTTCAATTTGTGAAAGCTCCACCACTTTTCCTTCCCTTAGGGAAGAAGTCATGGATGCCGCACCTTCCGGTTCCACACCAATAATTTTAGTGTCAGGCGAAAGTTCCTTAAAGACTGAAGAAATCCCGGCTAAAAGTCCGCCGCCACCCAAAGGTGCAAATACATAATCTATAGGTGCATCTGCCTGTTCCAGGATTTCCAGAGCGATGGTTGCCTGGCCTTCAATCACTTTTTCATCATCAAAAGGATGTATAAACACCTGGCCCAATTTCGTTCCGTGTTTCAAGGCATTTTTATAGGAGTCATCAAATGTATCCCCTTTAAGAATAACCTCCACCCATTCTCCACCGAACATCTGGGTTTGCTCCACTTTTTGACGCGGAGTGGTAATGGGCATATAGATGACGCCTTTCGCCTGCAACTTATTACAGGCGAAGGCCACACCTTGTGCATGATTCCCAGCACTGGCGCAAATTACTCCTTTGTCCAGCTGGTCCTGCGGCAAACTTGAAATCTTGTTATAAGCCCCACGAATTTTATAAGAACGCACCTGCTGTAAGTCCTCCCTTTTCAGCAAAACACGGGCGTCATATCTATTGGTGTAGGTAAAAGAATCTGCAAGAGGAGTCCTCACCACCACTTTAGCAATTCTTTCAGCGGCATCTTTAACCGCTTCCAGCCGGGGTTTATATCTTTTCTCGTCTGCCAGCAAAGTCTCCATTATGCGTATATTTTCTTCATTGCGGTCATAGCTTTTCTCAGCACTCCCCCTACTTCTTCAACCGGGTGATTTCTGATAGCGTCATTAACCGCTATTAATTCCTGATTATCCACTCCTGTATAATCGGTTCCGTAAGATTTCCCCGCCACTTCAGCTTCAAGGCTATTTACATAATCCTTAATTAGCGGTTTAGCGGAATGATCAAAAAGGTAACAGCCATATTCTGCTGTATCTGAAATAATCCGGTTCATCTCATATAATTTCTTTCTCGCAATGGTATTGGCAATTAGCGGCGTTTCATGCAGCGATTCATAATAAGCAGATTCTGCAATTATTCCGGCTTCCACCATAGTTTCAAAAGCAAGTTCCACACCCGATTTTACAAAAGCAATTAATAAAACTCCTTTATCAAAGTATTCCTGTTCATTGATTTCTTCTGAAGTAGCTTCAGTTTGTTCAAAAGCAGTATTTTCTGTAGCAGCACGCCATTCCAATAGTTCCTTGTCATCATTTGCCCAGTCTTCCATCATCCGGCTACTGAAGGCTCCTGAAATAATATCATCCATATGCTTCTGGAAAAGCGGGCGCATTTGTTGTTTCAGATCTTCAGAAATTTCATTTGCTCTTATTTTGGCAGGATTGGAAAGCCGGTCCATCATATTGGTAATTCCGCCATGCTTTAAAGCTTCCGTAATTGTTTCCCAGCCAAACTGAATAAGTTTTGCCGCGTATGAAGGTTTAATCCCATCGGCCACCATTTTATCAAACGTAAGGATGGATCCTGTTTGAAGCACTCCACATAAAATGGTTTGCTCTCCCATGAGATCTGATTTTACTTCCGCTACAAATGAAGAAGCCAAAACTCCGGCTTTATGTCCGCCGGTTGCCACGGCATAAGCTTTTGCCCATTCAAAACCAATCCCCTGCGGGTCATTTTCAGGATGTACGGCAATAAGGGTTGGCACACCAAATCCTCTTTTATATTCTTCCCTTACTTCGGAACCGGGAGATTTTGGGGCCACCATAATTACGGTGATATCGTCCCTTACCTGCATTCCTTCTTCCACAATATTAAAACCATGGGAATAGGAAAGTACAGCGTCCTTTTTGATATGAGGCAAAATGGCATTTACCACAGAAGTATGCTGCTTATCCGGAGTAAGGTTTATTACCAGATCAGCCTGCGGAATCATTTCTTCATAGGTACCGACTTTAAAATTGTTTTCGGTTGCGTTTTTCCAGGACTGGCGTTTTTCTTTTATCGCACCTTCACGAAGGGCATAGGAAATATCGAGACCACTGTCCCTCATATTTAACCCTTGATTTAGTCCCTGGGCTCCGCTGCCCACAATAACTATTTTTTTATTTTTTAATGCAGCCACCCCGTCGCTGAATTCATCCAGTGCCATAAACCGGCAGGTTCCCAGCTGGGCTAATTGTTCACGTAAAGAAAGGCTGTTAAAATAGTTCGTCATGATATTGAATTTGTTGTATTAAATTTTTCTAATATTCCTGATATTGGCATTTCGTTTTTGGTTACCGCGATTGTACCCGATCTAACAAACTGCATCAATCCGTATGGTTTTAAAACCTCATACAGATGGTCTACTTCATGACGTTTACCGGTTTTTTCAATTACAAAGAATTCTCTGGTAACCGTAACAATCCTTGCATTGGTCTCTTTGATGAAATCCTGGATATTATGATCGTCCAGAAAATCTTCCGATTTAATCTTATAAAGAGCGGTTTCCTGAAAAATAGTTTCCTTATCGGTATGATAAAAAGCTTTAATCACTTCTATCTGTTTTTCGATCTGGCCCACTATTTTCTTTATCTGCTCTTCAGTTACATTCACAATAATAATAAAGCGCATTACATCGTTCACCTCGCTTGGGGAAGCGGTAATACTCTCTATATTAATATGTCTCTTCAGGAAAATTGCGGCAATTCTGCTCAATAATCCCAGATTGTTTTCCGTATAGATAGAAACGGTATAGGTTTTATTTTCCATTACTCTAATAATATTTCTGAAACTGCTGCTCCCGTTGGTATCATTGGGAATACATTTTCTTCCTGTTCAACTTTTACTTCAAGGAAATAGGCTTCTTCCGATTCCATCATTTCCTTAACCGCATCCTTTAACTGTGCCCGCTCGGTCACCTGATTAGCTTTTATATGATAACCTTTAGCTATGGTTACAAAGTCAGGATTTGTCATTTCTGTAGAGGCATATCTCCTGTCAAAAAACAATTGTTGCCATTGCCTTACCATTCCTAAAAATCCGTTGTTCAAAACCACAATTTTCACCGGAACCTTTGTCTGAAAGATCGTGCCCAGCTCCTGAATGGTCATCTGGTAACCACCATCCCCAATAATGGCCACAACATCCCGTTTTGGCGCGCCCATTTTGGCTCCTATTGCTGCCGGAAGGGCAAAACCCATAGTTCCCAGCCCACCGGAAGTAACATTGCTCCTGGTCTGATTAAATTTGGAATAACGACAGGCAACCATCTGGTGCTGTCCCACATCAGAAACAATTACGGCATCTCCATTGGAGCATTTATTAATTTCATCCATTACCTCGGCCATCCCAATTTTTCCACGTTCGGCATTTAGATCATTTTTGATGATCTTATCGAACTCTATATTGTAATGATCTTTAAAATTCTGATGCCATGCTTCGTGCTTATTGGGCTTCAGCAGTTCAAGCAAAAGCTTCAGAGTTTCTTTTACATTGCCCAAAACAGGAATATCAGCATGTACATTTTTATTAACCTCTGCCGGGTCTATTTCAAAATGAATCACTTTAGCCTGCCTGGCATAATGTTCCAGATTTCCGGTTACCCGGTCATCAAACCGCATCCCTATTGCGATTAGCACATCACACTCATTGGTAAGCATATTAGGACCATAATTGCCATGCATCCCAACCATTCCCACATTTAGCGGATGTTTGGTAGGCAGAGCGGAAAGCCCAAGAATGGTCCATGCCGCCGGAATTCCGGCTTTTTCCACTACTTCTTTCAGTAAAGATTCGGCACCACCAAGAATAACGCCCTGCCCCCAAACAATCATAGGTTTTTTGGCATTGTTAATAGCTTCGGCAGCCCTTTCCACGTCCAGAAGGTTTACTTCCGGAAAAGGTTTGTAGCTCCTTATCCCCGAACATTTTTTATAGCTAAAATCCAGTGAAGCGAATTGCGCATCTTTGGTAATATCAACCAATACGGGGCCGGGCCGGCCTGATCTTGCTATATAAAATGCTTTTGCCAGCACTTCAGGAATTTCTTCAGCTCTTGTTACCTGATAATTCCATTTAGTGATAGGGGTAGAAATTCCCACAATATCGGTCTCCTGGAATGCGTCACTTCCCAGCAGATGTGAACCAACCTGGCCGGTAATACAAACCATAGGAGTGGAATCTATCTGCGCATCGGCAATACCGGTGACAAGATTGGTAGCTCCCGGACCGGAAGTAGCCACAGCGACGCCCACCTTCCCGCTTACCCGTGCATAACCCTGGGCAGCATGCGTGGCGCCCTGCTCATGGCGGGTAAGGACGTGATGGAGCTTATCCTGATATTTGTACAATTCATCATAAACGGGCATAATCGCACCGCCGGGATATCCATAAATGGTATCCACTCCTTCTTCCAACAGGCATTTTATTACCGCTTCGGCACCAGAGACTTTAGTTGTTGCCTCAGTGGTCCTTCTTTCGAAACTTGCTGTTTTTACTTCCATAATTCACCGTATTAAAATTCATCGGTCACACAGCCCTGTGAAGCCGAAGAAACCGTTCTCGCGTATTTATAAAGCACTCCTTTTTTAAATTTTAAGGCTGGAGCCTCCCAGTTTTTCTTTCTTTCTGCAATTTCTTCTTCTGAAAGTGCCACTTCAATTTTGTTTGTTTCCGCATTAATGGTGATTTCATCACCATCTCTAATGAATGCTATTAATCCACCTTCCTGGGCCTCAGGAGTAATATGCCCTACCACGAATCCATGGGTTCCTCCGGAAAATCTCCCATCGGTAATAAGCGCCACATCTTTTCCTAATTTCGCACCCATAATAGCCGCGGTAGGTTTCAGCATTTCGGGCATTCCCGGACCGCCCTTTGGACCTTCATAACGAATTACCACAACATCTCCTTTTTTTACTTTCCCTTCGGAAATTCCATCATTTGCATCATATTCACTATTAAATACTCTTGCTTTTCCGGTAAACTGAAGGCCTTCTTTTCCCGTGATCTTTGCCACGGAACCTTCTTCAGCTAAATTCCCGTACAGAATGCGGATATGGCCTGTTTTCTTGATTGGATTATCCAATGGCCTTATCACATCCTGACCGGCATCCAAATCTG
Organism: Autumnicola musiva; assembly: GCF_031846585.1. Classification (NCBI taxonomy): domain Bacteria; kingdom Pseudomonadati; phylum Bacteroidota; class Flavobacteriia; order Flavobacteriales; family Flavobacteriaceae; genus Autumnicola; species Autumnicola musiva. The sequence continues at coordinate 30,333 of NZ_JAVRHK010000020.1, read as the reverse complement.
GTAATTCCGCTAAATTTTCAGCTAAAGTTTTACCGGTAACCGTAAGACAGTCCCCATGCAACATGTCATTTTTCAGCATATATTTTAAAACTGCAGGAATTCCACCTACTCTGTGAACGTCTTCCATAGCATATTTTCCACTCGGCTTTAAATCTGCCAGAAATGGAGTGCTGTCACATATTCTTTCAAAATCGGTTAAACTGAATTCAACTTCCGCAGCTTTGGCTATGGCAAGAAAGTGCAGCACCGCATTGGTAGAACCACCAAGAACCGTTAACACCCTAATGGCATTTTCAATGGATCTTTTATTTACAATGTCACGAGGTTTAATATCTTTTTCAACCAGAAGCCGCATTGCTTTTCCTGCAGCGATACTTTCTGCACGTTTTTCTTCTCCCACCGCGGGATTGGAAGAATTGTACGGCAAAGACATTCCCAATGCTTCAATTGCTGAAGCCATTGTATTTGCGGTGTACATTCCACCGCAGGCACCTGCACCCGGGCAGGCTTTCTCTATTACACTGTCGTAATCTTCATCACTTATGTCTCCTGAAACTTTAGAGCCCCAGGCTTCAAAAACTGAAACCACGTCCAGCTTTTTCCCCTTATGGCATCCTGAAGCTATAGTCCCACCATACACTAAAATCGCAGGCCGGTTAATACGTAACATCGCCATAAGTGCTCCGGGCATATTTTTATCACATCCAACTACGGTTACCATTCCATCATAAGACATGGCGTTTACCACAGTTTCCATAGAATCTGCTATAATATCTCGGGAAGGAAGGGAGTAACGCATTCCAGGTGTCCCCATGGAAATTCCGTCACTTACGCCAATAGTATTAAAAATAAGGCCAACGAGTTCGCTCTCATTACAGCCCTGTTTTACCAGTTTGGCCAAATCGTTAAGGTGCATATTACACGGATTCCCTTCATATCCGGTACTGGCAACTCCAATAAAAGGTTTATTAAAATCTTCTTTTGTTAATCCTATTGCATGCAACATCGCCTGGGCAGCTGGTTGTGAATCGCTTTGTGTTAATACCTGACTATACTTATTGTTCATTCTATATTAATTCTCTTATAAAAATTAAAGTTAACAGCTTGGGAATAGTTAGCCTCTTCCTGAAAACACAGGAAATTACTTTCAAAAAAACACATATATCAACAATAATCTGATTTACAGATAGTTAATTTGAGTTTTGTTACGATAGCTGGAAAAAATGGAACAGAAGAAGACTTACGAAATCGGAAATATTATATCTTAAAATTTCGTTCATAATACATGATACTTTATCTAAAATTCTTAAGTCTTATGATTTATAATAGGATATTAACACACAATACCCTAAAATTTATAATTTTCAATAAAATTAATATTCAGGTAAAGACAGGCACTGCCGCACCGATCTTCTATCGTTCAATTTTTCTTTTTATTAAAGATTTTATTCTATCCGAACGGGAATAGGAATGGATGAACTTAAAAAGAACAGGCAGGATTACATCGAAAAAGATAATGTGGTGAAAATGTAACTGCAAGAATAGAGAGAGGGCTGAAAAATTATTTATTTTCAGCCCTCTATGCTCATTGCTGTTTTCTACTGGAGATTATTTTTTCTTCTTCAGGGAATAAAGATCTTTTCTCCTGTCTTTCATATTTCTCACACTTCCAAAGTTATGCAGTTCCTTCAACAAATCCAGGTCTACATCAACCAGCAATGTACTTTCTGTATTTGGAGTTGCTTCCGCCTTAATTCCATTTACGGGAAAAGCAAAATCTGAAGGGGTTAAAACTGCACTCTGAGCATACTGGATATCCATATTGTTCACTTTAGGAAGATTTCCAACCGAACCGGCAATTGCCACATAACATTCATTCTCCACAGCACGGGATTGGGCGCAAATCTTTACCCGGGAATACCCGTTTTGGGTATCGGTCATAAAAGGAACAAAAAGAATATTCATGCCTTCTTCTGCCAGGATACGGGATACTTCAGGAAACTCTATATCATAACAAATCAACACCCCAATTTTACCACAATCGGTATCAAAAGTTTCAAGTTTGTTTCCCCCTTTCATTCCCCAGGCAGATTCTTCGGCGGGAGTAATGTGCAGCTTCTCATAACGTTCGTAACTCCCGTCCCTTCGGCAAAGGTACCCCACGTTGTACATATGCTCCCCAATTACCTGCGGCATACTTCCGGTAATAATATTGATATTGTAATTTATGGCAAATTCCCTGAAGGTCTCCAGTAAGCGCTCTGTATATCCCGAAAGACCCCGTATAGCTTCCGGTTCTGACAGATCATTAAATTGTGCCATAAGCGGCGCGTTAAACAATTCAGGAAAAAGTATAAAGTCACTCTGATAGTTACTTACGGCATCCACAAAAAATTCTATTTGTGACACCAAAGCCTCATAATCTTTAAACAGGCGCATCTGCCATTGCACCAAGCCAAGCCTTACTACTGTTTTTGTGGTATTTACCAGCTTTTGAGGTTTGGAGTAGTAAATATTATTCCACTCCATGAGGGTGGCGAATTCCTTACTTTCATGGTCTCCCGGTAAATAACCTTTGATAACCTTTTTTACATGAAAATCATTGGAAAGCTGAAAAGAAAGCACAGGATCATGAATTTCCTGCAGCTTCACCTTATCAATATATTTTTTTGGAGTTAATTCATTAGCATATTTGGAATAATTAGGAATACGACCGCCAAAAACAATTGCCTTTAAATTAAGATGCTCGCATAATTCTTTTCGTACTTCGTACAGCCTTCTTCCCAGACGCATACCCCGAAATTCAGGATGTATAAAAACATCTATTCCATAAAGAACATTTCCGTTTTTGGTATGCGTGGAGAAATTTTCGCCGCCCAGGATTTCTTCGTAAGTATGATTATCGTCAAACTGATCATAATCCACAATTATGGAGAGGGCACAACCGGCAATCCTATTATCAATAACAATACAAAGCTGACCTTCGGGAAATTTATTTATTAATGTTTTAATGTCCCCCTTAGACCAGTATTCGTTAGGCATCGCCTGATAACTTTTGATCATGGATATCTTTAACTCTTCATAATCTTTTACACGAAGATTTCGTAATTCTATTTTTGCTGAATCAATCACTTTTCTTTTTCATTATTTTGAGCAAAGATACTGCCTAATTGGTTAAGTTAGTAATAAGGGATACTGTGGTTGAAAAATATTTTCATATGCACATTGTCATATACAATTATCAAATTTTCACCTTTATTTGCTGATGCGGCATTTCTTTCAGTTGTTTTTATAATGGCGAAATTTGAAAGTTACTCTGTCCCCCATAACTTTTTGTGCAATAGTATTGATTCCATCTTCACTTAACTGAAGAATCCTGGGATATCCACCGGTGGTCTGAGCGTCTCTCATGAGCACCATCATTTTCCCTGAAGGCGTTAGCTGAATTGTTCCCGGTAACACGGGGCCGGTAATTATGGCGGTTAGGTCATTAACCAACGGTTCAGCAAGCTGAATGGCCATCCGGTTATTATTTTTACCAATGGTATATTCAGTTTTTTCCAACAGCAGCTTTTGCGCATCACATAGTTCATCATATTCAGGGCCGGGATAAACCTCAACTTCACCAGATTTCATATAATCCAAAAAAGACTTTACACTGGTAAAAGTTTCTTTCTTTTCATTTTCGTTTACTTCAAAAGGTAATCTAGCACCTTTCTCAAGTTTTTGAAAAGAACTTATTCCTTCATACCAGCTTCTGCTCTGAAAAATTTTTTCGGTTCTAAAACCACCTTTTATTGCCACGTAGGCGCGGCAACCAAGTTTTCTCCTTCCGAAGGACAGTATTTCTCCGCCGTTCATTTTTATTACTGAATCTTGCTCCACCACTACACCATCTACTTCCGGAGATAAATTTGCTCCTGAAATAACAATTTTTGCAGCTTCATGGAATTTTAATTTTGGCCCCAGTTGTGTAATTTCCAGAACGGAATCTTCAGGTTTATTTCTTAATATAAGATTTGCCTTTTTTACAGCATAAGAATCCATAACCCCACTTTGAGGAATACCAAATTTTTGAAATCCCTTTCTTCCAAAATCCTGAATTGTTGAAAATAATCCCGGTTGTAAAACTTCAATTTCACCCAACATATTTTTCAGCTTTTAATTCAAATTCCCCTTTACTTACTTCTTCTGAAATTTTTTCAAATTCCTCTTCGGAAACCGGATAAAATTTAACCTTATCCCCGGCAGAAATTTCACATGGCGGAAGCTTATTTTTATCAAAAACAGGCACCGGACAATTACCAATTATCTGCCACCCTCCCGGACTGGATTTTGGATAAATTCCGGTTTGATTTTCCCCAATGCCAACCGCTCCTTTTTCTATCTTCATTCTGGGTTCATTTTTACGTGGGAAATGAAGTTTTTTATCCAGATCTCCCAGGTATAAAAATCCGGGTAAAAAACCTATAAAATAAACCGGATACACCACCGTGGAATGCAATCTAATAATTTCACTGATTTCCATATTTTTTTCATCGGAAATCAATTGAAGATCAACGCCAAATTTTGCACTATAACAAACCGGAAGCCTGTAAAGTTTGGCTTCAAAATTTTTGACTACATTAGCTCCCTTAATTAACTTTTCAATAACCAAAACTTCTCCATAGACATCCTCTATATTAACAATGTAATTAATTAATAACGAGTTATATGTATTAGTTACTTCAATCTTTACTTCACTATAATATTTTTCAATTTCTTTCTTATAAAATAAAATTTTTTCCAGTAAATTTTCACTGATTTCCGGCTCAAATTCAATAAGAATTGCCCGCTCACCCATAGGTTTTATCCGCGGAAAATCTTCTTTCATAATTATCTAATTTTAACATTTCTGTCCAGCAGATTTTTATTTAAAAAACTAAGGATTTGTACTGAATTTTTTGTGTCGCTGTGCAGGCAAAAAGTATCTGCTTTAATGTTGATTTCGCTCTCATTTCCGTTCCTGATTTTTCCCTCAGAAAACATTTGAAAAACATGCTTAAAAACCGCTTCTTCCTGATGAATGATTGCATTAGGTTTGGACCTGTAGACCAGGCTTAAATCTGCATTATAATTACGGTCTGCAAAAGCTTCAAAAACAACTTTAATTTCAGGTTTGGCTAAGCGTGAAATTATAGAATTGTAAGGTGCATAAAGTGTAAAATCACCTTCAATTTGCCTTAAAGAATCCAGCACGATTTCTGCTGTTTTTTTATTCTTTGCGGCATCATTATAAAGTGCTCCATGAGGTTTTACATGAGAAATCTTTCCTCCTTTTTCTTCAGCTATTTTCTTTACCAGCTTTACCTGTTCTATAATAGAAGCTATTAAATCTTCATCTGGTAATTTAAGTGATTTTCTTCCAAAGTTTTCCTTATCGGGATAGGAAGGATGAGCTCCAATTTCAACATTATTAGCAATCGCGAGATCAATGGTCCTGCTAATAGATACCGAATTTCCGGCATGTCCTCCGCAGGCAATATTACAGGCAGAAATCAGTGGCATTAGTTCAGCATCAAAATCGCCTCCCTCGCCCAGATCGCAATTTATATGTATTTCTTTCATCTTTTAAAAGTTTAAGATTACTGCATAAACCGATTTAATTCCGAGGAAAAAGCTAATTGCCAATACAAGAATTGCTATAATATTCTGTTTTTTGGTGTTACGGTATTTCCCCATGACCGAATCTTGGTTTACAATCCAAATTAAGAAAATTGCAATGACAGGCAACAGGATTCCATTGGCAATCTGGGCAAATTGAATTATTTGGACAGGCTTTATTCCAACTGAAGAAAAGAAAACACCGGAAAGAAGCACAACTGCCCATACCGTTTTAAACTTGAAAGATTTTAAGCCGTCACCCCATCCCAAGCAACCTTTTACCACATATGCGGCAGCCAAAGGCGCTGTAACCGATGAGGTTATTCCCGCGGCTAATAATCCAACTGCCATGAATAACGTGGCTAATTTGCCAAATAATGGCTCCAGGCCCGCTGCCAGATCTGCTGCCGAAGAAACTTCGGTTAAACTGGAAGATGCACCGCAAATTACAATAGCCATAGAAACCATTCCACCCAGGATAATAGAAATTGACAGTTCCTTTTTTGCCACAGGTAAATCTTCGGCATGTTTCCATTTTTCGCTTACCAGTGATGCATGAAGAAAAAGATTATAAGGTACCACTGTAGTTCCTATAAGAGCAATTACCGTAATAATTTCAGCAGAACCAGCCGCAGGAACAAAACCTTTTAAAATTTCAATAAGATCTGGCCTGGTAATTAGAGCAGTGACTATAAAAGAAATGCTCATCAATATTACCAGGCTGATAAAAATTTTTTCCAACATTTTATAGTTTCCTATTGCAAGTAAGGCAAATGCGGCACCCCCAATCAACAGGCTCCATAAATTCAAAGTGAACTTACCCAAAGAAAAATTTCCATCTCCAAAAAAAGCTTCTGCCCCCAGCACCGCACCGGTAATATTCCCAGCCTCATAGGCGGCATTACCAACTACAATTGCCGAAAAAATAAGTAAAAGCGCTATAAATTTGAAAAAAGGTCTTTTTATCGCTTCTCTTATACAATCGCTTAAACCTTTTTGTGAAACCAATCCCACCCGGGCAGACATTTCCTGAAGTACAATACAGGAAATTACAGATAAAATTAGGGCCCAAAGCAGCCCATACCGAAAATTCACACCAGCCAGTGTACAGACAGTTACCGTCCCGGGGCCAATAAAAGCCGCAGAAACTAAAACCCCGGGACCTAGCTGGCGTAAAAAATTTTTCACTCCTTCCCTTTGGATTTTTCCAGGGCATATATAGCGAAACTACCAAGCCAATGGCCACCTTCATAGCTATCTTCAACTAAATTAGGAAAAGAATATGCCACATGCTCATTTGCTAATGATTCCAGGTGAGAAAACTCCTGAGGGTATTTGTTTGCAAGATGATAAAATACCCAGGCGCGGCTAAAATTGAGGCCATCCAAATGCACCAGCTTACCATCACTTCGGTCTGAAACCTCTCCCACTTCCATGGTAAAATCTTCATTTTTAAGATTGGGCATAAAATCTTCTATCCACAGATTAAAGGCGTTTTTAGGCAGCACTTTTTGCATAATGTCCACTTCTTCCAGACATGGAGAAAGAAAATCGAAGCCTCCCGGCTCCCAGCTTACAGGACAATCATCATCCTTTAAATAAAAATCTTTCGCACGTTTGGATATAAGTTCCAGCAGTTCCTGGTCCTGGGTAGCTTCAGCATAATCATATGCAAAACTCAAAGCAAAAGCGGTATTACTGTGCTCCCCAACCCTCACCGGGTAATTGAGCTTAGGCAGAAATTCTTGAAACCGCTGAAGAATTAGATTGGTTAGCGGTTGTAGATTCTCGTTAATTTCTTCCCCTAACGGATCATTCCAGGTTTTTACTTCTTCAGCGAGTTTAAGCAACCAGGCCCAGCCGTAGGTGCGTTCATAGGAGTCACTTTCCTTTCGGTTAAAATATTCTACTTCAGATTTTATATTTTCTTCGGAAAGAGACTTCTTCAGTTTTTCACGTATTACTTGCTCCTTTTCCAACCCCGGAAACTGCTTTAACAACTTTACGAGAGACCAGTGTGCATGCACGGAAGAGTGCCAGTCAAAGCATCCGTAGAAAGCGGGATGTAACTCCTGCGGCTCACCTATTGCATCTGCATTCTCCAGCGTTTGTCCCAGCTTATTAGGATATTCTGTTTCTATACAATTCAGCGGCAATTCTGCCAGTTTGTTGGCCTCTTCAATGTTGAATTTTATTTTATCTACACCAAGAATGGAATCGGGAATAAAATCTTCTTCCATAATACTATCAGTTTCAGAATTGGAGACTTCCTCCAAATTATTAGAATTATCTCCTTTACATCCCATAACAAGAACTGAAGCAATAAGTACAAGGAACTTTTTCATAATTATCGGGGTTATTTGCGTAAATATAATAGTTCTTGCCATAAAAGAACTCATATTTTAATGTGGAATGCCTTACTGGAGTATAATAAAAGACAATTACTTAACCTAACCAACCCTCCCTGTCAAGACTGCGATACTGGATTGCCTCACTAATATGAACATCTTTAACTTTATCTGAAGCTTCCAGATCGGCAATAGTACGGGAGACTTTTAAAATCCGGTCATAAGCACGTGCGGAAAGATTAAGGCGCTCCATGGCAGTTTTTAATAGTTGCTTTGAAGAATCATCCAAAACACAGAATTCCCGAATATGCTTCACACTCATCTGCGCATTATAATGTACATTCCCAAAGTTCTCAAACCTCGCTGTTTGCAATTGCCTGGCCTTTGAAACACGCTCCCGTATTGTATTACTACTTTCTCCTTTTCTGTCTTCACTCAATTTATCAAAAGGCACCGGAGTTACTTCTATATGAATGTCTATCCTGTCCAGTAAAGGGCCGCTAATCCTGCTCATGTAGCGCTGCATTTCTGCCGGGGAAGAGGAAGCAGGCCCGCCGGGTTCGTTAAAATAACCACTGGGGCTGGGATTCATACTGGCTACCAACATAAAACTGGAAGGATAGGTTACGGTAAATTTTGCTCTGGAAATTGTAACTTCCCGATCTTCCAGCGGTTGCCGCATTACCTCCAACACACTTCTTTTAAATTCCGGCAATTCATCCAGGAAGAGTACCCCATTATGGGAAAGTGAAATTTCTCCTGGTTGAGGATAAGCTCCCCCGCCTACCAGGGCCACATCTGAAATTGTATGGTGCGGACTACGAAAGGGGCGCTGAGACATTAGCCCTTTATTTTCTTTTAAGCGTCCCACCACACTATGAATTTTGGTAGTTTCCAAAGCTTCACGCAAGGTCATGGGTGGAAGAATTCCCGGAAGCCGCTTTGCAAGCATCGTTTTTCCTGCTCCAGGCGGGCCGATTAGAATTATATTATGCCCGCCTGCTGCGGCAATCTCCATACATCGTTTGATGGATTCCTGTCCTTTTACATCGGCAAAATCATGATCGTTATTATCAATATTCCTATAAAATTCTTCCCGGGGATTGATAACTGTTGGCTCTAAAGAAGCGCCTTCATTGAAGAATTTGATTACCTGCAGGATATTTTCAACTCCATATACATCCAGTCCTTTAACAATAGCGGCTTCTTTCGCATTTTGTACGGGAAGTATAAAACCTTTAAAACCTTCTTCTTTTGCTTTTATTGCAATTGGAAGGGCTCCTTTTATAGGCTGAAGGCTTCCATCAAGAGAAAGTTCCCCCATGATTATGAAATCCCCAATGTTTTCAGCCTTGATTTGTTCTGAAGCTGCAAGTATTCCCATTGCGAAAGAAAGATCATAAGCTGAACCTTCCTTACGAAGATCGGCAGGAGCCATATTCACAATAATTTTCTTTCCGGGAAATTTATAACCGATATTCTGAAGTGCAGCAGCAATCCTGTAACTGCTTTCCTTCACCGCATTATCAGGCAAACCTACCAGGTGATAGCCAATACCAGTAACCACATTAACCTCTATGGTTATTGTAGTTGCTTCCACACCAAAAACGGCACTGCCGTAGATCTTTACCAGCATTTAAAAGAATTATATCTACTAAATGTAATAAAATTTTAATGTTGAAGGGAAGTTATTTTTGATTCTGCTGAATTAATAAAAAAGCCGGTTTTCATTGAAAACCGGCTTTTTCTATTTTCTAGTAAAATTTTTACCCCTGAGTAGTTTTATTGAAAAAATTTGCTTGATAGTATTCAATAAGACCATCTATAGGCCTACGAACCATTTTTCCTAATTCCAATCCGTAAGGTTGAAATACCGCTCTTATAATATCTTCACTGAAATAAGCTATACTTCCAATAAAGTGAATAGGTACGCTCTGAGCTTGTTTATAACACAAGACCCTGCTTTGAACAAAATCCTGGATTCCTTCATACACGAGTTTGTAGAAATAGCCATTTCTCTCATTTGTAAAAATAAATTCCGCAAAGGAAGCCAGATAAGTATTAGGATTTTCTTTCCGGTACAGATTCTTTTTAATTTCGTCGGAATCTAAATTAAATTTTTCTTCAAATTTCACTACCAGTTCCGGAGGCATTCTTTTATAATAATAGTCCCTAATAAGCCTTTTTCCAAAGTAATTTCCACTGGCCTCATCCATAAGTATATACCCCAGGGAATTTATGGTCTGGTGAATTTCCTCTCCATCAAAGTAACTACTGTTGGAGCCTGTACCCAGTATACATACAATACCCGGACTTTTACCTGTGGCATAAACTGCCGCTACGGTGTCTTCCCTTACCAGTACTTCATCTGCATTAGTGAAAAAATTAGCAATAATATCCTGCAACAACTTGCGTGGGGTTTCCGTCCCGCAACCGGCTCCAAAAAAATGTACTTTTTCAATCTGATCTTTAACTGATCTCAATTCAGGATTTTCTTCAATACGCTGTTCGAGAACCAGCTCGGGAAATACTGCAGGGTTCAACCCCTTTGTACGGGTTTTAAAAACCTGTTCTCCCTGATGATCCAGTAAAATCCAATCACACTTTGTTGATCCCCCGTCGGTAATTAAAATCATAATTTTTTATTTGATAATAAGAGACAAAAAAGCCTGAAACATCTTCTGTAAGAAACCACAGTCAGATATTTTCAGGCTTTGGAAATATTATAATTTAGCAACGTGTGCAGCCAAATCAATCAATTTTGATGAATAACCATATTCGTTATCATACCATGCGATCAATTTGAAGAAATTATCATTTAAAGCGATACCGGCTCCTGCATCGAAATTACATGTATGAGGATCTGATACATAATCCTGGGAAACCACTTCTTCTTCAGTATAAGAAATCACCCCTTTAAAATCACCTCCTGCAGCCTTCTTGAATGCAGCTTTTACATCATCGTAAGAAACAGATTTTTCAGTTCTCACTGTAAGGTCAACTACAGAAACATCGGTAGTTGGAACACGGAAAGCCATTCCAGTTAATTTCCCCTTCAATTCAGGAATTACTTTGGTTACCGCCACGGCAGCACCTGTAGAACTCGGGATAATGTTTGCCATTGCACTTCTTCCTAACCTGTAGTTCTTCTTTGAAGGAGAATCTACGGTAAACTGGGTAGAAGTACTGGCATGAACAGTAGTCATTAAACCTTCCACAATACCAAATTCATCCTCTATAACTTTAGCTAGAGGTGCAAGACAATTTGTAGTACATGAAGCTCCTGAGATAATCTTATCTTCAGCTTTCACTTCATTATGATTTACTCCCATAACAAACATTGGAGCATCTTTAGAAGGTGCTGAAATCACTACTTTTTTAGCTCCCGCTTTTAGATGCGCTTCAGCTTTATCTTTCAATGTAAAAATACCGGTACATTCTAAAACAACCTCAGCTCCGGCGTCATCCCATTTAAGATCTTCAGGATTACGTTCTGCGGTTACGCGAATTGTTTTTCCATTTACTACAAGATTTCCGTCTTTCACAGAAACCTCTCCTTTAAACTTCCCATGTACCGAATCATGAGCTAACAAATATGCCAGGTGTTCTACATCCAGTAAATCATTAATTGCTACAACTTCAACATTATCATTTTCAGCCGCTATTCTGAAAGCAATCCTTCCTATTCGACCGAAACCGTTAATTCCAATTTTTGTACTCATTTTTCTATTTTTAAAATTTAAACTGAAGTGATGTCTGCCACCCTTCTTAATTCTTTATCTACTTTTGGATTCCCTATAAGTGCTGTTTCCAGAGGAACACTGTCTACTTTTTGATGATGGATACCAATCATTACATTGCTTTTGCCATCCATTAAAGCTTCTACAGCACCAACTCCCAGTTTACTGGCAAGTACCCTATCAAAACAACTTGGAGAACCTCCTCTTTGAATATGCCCCAGAACTGACACTCTTATATCATATTCCTCGTCCTGTTCATGTATAAAATCGGCAAGTTCAAAAATATTCTTACCGCTCTTCTCCCCTTCTGCAACCACTATTATACTGGAAGTTTTTCCTGACTTCTTACTCTTATGAAGCGATTCCAGCATACGCTCCACACCAGCAGTCTCTTCAGGAATAAGGATTTCTTCAGCTCCCGCACCTATACCGCTATTTAAGGCGATGTCTCCGGCATCACGCCCCATAACCTCAATAAGAAAAAGACGATTATGGGAACTGGCCGTATCCCGTATTTTATCTATGGCTTCAACTACTGTATTTAATGCAGTGTCGTAGCCAAGGGTATAGTCTGTTCCGTTAATGTCATTATCTATAGTAGCAGGTATTCCTACTACCGGAAAATTAAACTCTTCACTAAAAAGCTTACCTCCTGTAAAAGTTCCGTCTCCACCAATTACCACCAGGGCATCTACCCCTTCTTGCTTTAGCTTTTCATGCGCTTTTGCACGACCTTCCTTAGTCCTGAATTCTTCAGAACGGGTTGACTTTAAAAAAGTCCCTCCTTTATTTATAATATTTCTTACAGACCGCGCATTTAAGGTTTCGAGATCTCCTTCTATCAATCCCTGGTAACCACGATAAATACCTTTACAGTCTAAATGATAATAAGAGCAAGCCCTAACAACTGCCCGTATTGCGGCGTTCATTCCCGGAGCATCTCCTCCTGATGTTAATACTCCTATAGTATTGATTTTCTTTGACATTAAGCCAAATCTATTTCAATTAATCATTATAACCTAATTTTGATAAAAACTAAATCGTTTTCGGTTAATAACTCATAAAATTGCGTAATTTTAGGTTAAGCTTTTTAATGTTTTATGATTTTTAGCTTCGAATTATCAACAATTCGTATAAAATTGCAGTTTTCAATTTTATAAATAACGAGGCAATTTTCGCTATTTTTCCTGCACTTTAAGTGCAGGAAGGGTCAATAAAAAACTTTCGGTTACTTCCTGAAGGCTTTTGAAGACATAATCAGCTTCTGAAAGAATTTCTCTTTTTCCTATCCCTATACTTATCATTCCTGCACGATTTGCAGCTTTTATTCCCGCTATAGAATCTTCAAATACAACACAGGACAAGGGCGAACAATTTAATTTTTGGGCAGCCAGAAGAAAAATTCCGGGATCTGGTTTTCCTTCATTTACATCATTACCATCAACAACAGCGGAGAATTTTGATACCAGATTTAACTTCCTAAGAATAGTTCCGGCATTTCTACTGGCAGAACCCAATGCATAGGGAATATTTTTCCGGTCAAGAGAATTAATTAGTTCCTGTACTCCGGGCAGAATTGCTGAAGCATTTATTTCTTCAACATATTTTAGGTAGTAATCATTTTTTTTCTGCATCCAATGCTGGAAATTATGAGGAGATAGTTGTAATTGCCCCCAGGAAAGAATCTGCTTTAAACAATCTTCCCTGCTTATGCCTTTTAACTGTTCATTTTGTTCTTCTGAAAAATTACAACCTAAATCATTAGCTACCTTTTTCCAGGCGCGAAATTGTAAACCTGTAGTGTCTACAATTATTCCATCCAGATCAAAAATCACTGCTCTTCGTTTCTCCATAATATCAAATTCAAGTTGCCGTGTGGCTTTCTCCACTCTTTCACCCTGTTTTAGTAATATTTTTGAAGAAAGATAAAAAAAATCAACTGCTACTGAACTTTTTTCATGGTAAGCTCCAAAAAAATCCTATCTTGGTAACTTAAATAGAAAGGCTACAATTCCGGGAAGATTTTTTCTTTGCCGGTTAAATTATTACTCTACCTCCAATGAGAATGGGGCAAACAAATTAAGATGAATTTCTGTGGTGATATACAGAATAATTTTTTATTTTGAATTTTCATAGGTGTTAATTCAAAGAAGGCTGATTGAAATTCAATCAGCCTCTTTTTTTAATAGCTACTTCTTTTTTCTCTTACCCATTCCTTCATTTTTCTATTCAACTCCCGTAGTTTCCGCATTGCCAGTAACTTCATCCCTCCTAATAATATCCCTATAATTTGTCAACTTTTTAATGTTGATAAATTAATAAAGTTCTGAAAAACAATATATTAACATCATTTTCTTGATAACTTTAGAAAGATACTTTTGAATATATATGTTTTTCTTGCCTACATTTACGTTCATTCTTTATAAGGTTAGTAATCCCAAAAATCTAAAATGTATGCCAGTACAAGCAAAACCAACAGCTTCCAAAACCTATTCCCAGGAAGAAGCATTCCAGGCTTCAATAAAATATTTTAAAGGTGACGACCTTGCCGCAAGGGTTTGGGTAAATAAATATGCTCTCAAAGATTCCTTTGGTAATATTTACGAACTTACTCCTAATGATATGCACAGGAGAATAGCAAAGGAAATAGCCAGGGTTGAGCAGCGTTATACAAATCCTATGACAGAAGATGAAGTCTTTGATTTGATTAAAGACTTTAAATATATTGTGCCACAGGGTAGCCCCATGGCCGGTATTGGCAATCCTTACCAAATTGCTTCACTTTCTAATTGTTTTGTAATTGGTAATGACGGAAACTCCGATTCGTACGGTGGAATCATGAAAATTGATCAGGAACAGGTACAACTAATGAAACGTCGCGGTGGGGTTGGTCATGACCTTTCTCATATTCGCCCTAAAGGTTCGCCTGTTAAAAATTCAGCCTTAACCTCTACAGGGATTGTTCCTTTTATGGAGCGTTACTCCAACTCTACCCGGGAAGTGGCGCAGGATGGAAGAAGAGGCGCCCTTATGCTTTCAGTTTCCGTTAATCATCCAGATGCTGAAGATTTTATCGATGCAAAAATGGAGCAGGGAAAAGTTACCGGTGCCAACGTTTCGGTAAGAATTGATAACGCTTTTATGAAAGCGGTTAAAAATAATACAACTTACACTCAAAAATATCCAATTCATAGTGAAGACCCTGTAAACGTAAAAGACATTGAAGCAGAAAAATTATGGAAAAAAATAGTTCATAATGCCTGGAAATCTGCCGAACCGGGAATCTTATTTTGGGATACGGTAATAAATGAATCGGTGCCCGATTGCTATGCAGATCTTGGCTACAAAACGGTTTCCACAAATCCATGTGGGGAAATCCCGCTTTGTCCTTACGATTCCTGCCGTTTACTGGCCATTAATTTATTTTCTTATGTAGAAGAACCATTTACTGAAAATGCCTCTTTTAACTATAACCTGTTCAACAAACATGTTGCAGCTGCACAAAGAATAATGGATGATATTATTGACCTGGAGCTGGAAAAAATTGATGGAATTTTAGCTAAAATTGATGCCGATCCTGAGAATTTAGATGTCAAGGGCGTGGAGAGAAACCTTTGGCTCAACATAAGGAAGAAAGCTCAGGAAGGCCGTAGAACAGGAATTGGAATTACTGCAGAAGGTGATATGCTGGCAGGGCTCGGCCTAAAATATGGTAGTAAGGAAGGCGTGGATTTTTCAGTAGATATACATAAAAAAATCGCACTTGAAGCCTACAGGGCATCGGTTAATATGGCAAAAGAACGTGGTGCATTCGGCATTTTTGATTCCGACAGGGAAAAGGACAATCCATTCATTCAACGTTTGAGAGAGGCTGATGAAAAGCTATATTATGATATGCTTGAACACGGTAGAAGGAATATTGCACTTTTAACCATTGCGCCTACCGGTACTACAAGTTTAATGACACAAACCACTTCTGGTATTGAGCCTGTTTTTCTCCCGGTTTACAAAAGGAGAAGGAAAGTAAATCCTAATGATAAGGATGTACGTGTTGATTTTGTAGATGAAGTTGGGGACTCCTGGGAAGAATATGTGGTTTTCCACCATCGCTTTAAGCAATGGATGCAGGTAAACGGCCACGACACTACAAAAAATTATTCGCACGAAGAGCTTGATAAACTGGTAAAAAGCTCCCCCTATTATCAGGCAACTTCTAATGATGTGGACTGGCTGAGCAAGGTGAAAATGCAGGGAGCGGTCCAAAAATGGGTAGATCACTCTATAAGTGTGACTATTAATTTGCCCAATGATGCTACTGAAGAGCTTGTGGGCGGACTTTATTTGGAAGCCTGGCAGGCAGGTTGTAAAGGGGTAACGGTCTATCGTGATGGTTCCCGTTCAGGAGTATTGATCTCCAATGAAGAGAAAAAAGAAGAAGAAAATGAAGAGGGAAATTCAATTTTCCCGACCAAAAGACCCCAGGTATTAACAGCCGATGTGGTGCGATTTCAGAATAACAAGGACAAATGGATCGCTTTTATTGGTCTTATTGATGACCGGCCTTATGAAATTTTCACCGGTTTTGCCGATGATGAGGATGGCATATTAATACCACGTTGGGTTAATGAAGGCCTTATTATTAAAAACAGGAATGAAGATGGTACCTCCAGGTATGATTTTCAGTATCAGAACAAAAGAGGCTATAAAACCACCATTGAAGGACTTTCCCATAAATTTAACCCGGAATTCTGGAATTATGCCAAACTAATTTCCAGTACCTTAAGGCACGGTATGTCTATTGAAAAAGTAGTGGATCTCATTGCCAGTCTTCAGTTGGACACTGAATCTATAAACACATGGAAAAACGGAGTCGCACGCGCCTTAAAACGTTACATTGCCGATGGTACGGTAGCAAGGAAAGAAAAGTGTAATAATTGTAATTCCACAAGCCTTATCTATCAGGAGGGTTGCCTTACCTGTAAAGATTGCGGCTCTTCCAAATGTGGATAATTTTATTCTTTAAGTGTTAGTTATTCAAAACGGCCTCCGGGAAGAGGCCGTTTTTATATTCAAATAACTTTGTGCAATTTTAAACATCACAAATCGTCACACCTTCTTTAAGCGCAGCCATTTTATCATCGTAGGTAGGAACAAACTCCTGTGCAACATATCCCTTAAAACCGGTTTCCAGAATAGCCTTTATAATAGCAGGATAATATAATTCCTGAGAATCATTAATTTCATGCCTCCCCGGAACCCCACCGGTATGATAATGGTTAATATATTGGTGATTATCAGTAATTGTTCTTATCACATCCCCTTCCATTATCTGCATATGATAAATATCGTACAGCAATTTAAAATTGTCCAGTCCCATCTTCTCGCATAAATCAGCGCCCCATTTGGTGTGGTCACATTGGTAATCGGGATGGTTTACCTTACTATTTAGCAGTTCCATCACCAAGTTTACATTTTTCCCCTGGGCGTACCTTAACAAAGGTGTAAGGCCAACGGCACAATTTTCAAGCCCTTCCTCCTTACTCAGCTGCCTTTTATTTCCTGAAAAACAAATCACATTCTTAATTCCATGTTCCGAAGCTTTATTTACCAAGGCTTTATAAGCCTCCTGTAATTTTCCATGGTTCTTAATATCATTAAAACCATGTTCAATATTGGCAAAATCATCGGTAGCCATAGAACATTCCAATCCGTATTTTTCAGCAGTTTTCCATTCCGAAGGTTTTAGAAGATCTATTCCCTTCAAACCTAAATCTGCAGACTCACGGGCAAATTGCTCCAGGGGAATATCATTATAGCACCAGCGACATGCAGAATGATTGACATTTCCTTTTAATTTTTCTGAATTCCGCTTCTCTTTAGTTTGTGTTGAGGCAAAAGAAAAACCACCTAAACTTAAAGCTCCAGATCCCAGGGCTATACTTTTAATAGCATGTCTTCGGTTATATTTGTACTCCATAAGATTTAATTAACTGTGATACTTCGATTTGTAAAATTGATTTGCCTAAGCAATCTCAAAATTATAACCTGATTCCAATAATTTCTGATAATTCTTATCATCGAATTTATATAAAAACGCACCCCTTTTTGAGCTGGATTTATCCTTTTCATCAAGTTTTATCAACACATTTAGAGAGAGCAGTTTTTTTCTGAAATTTCGAGAATCCAGGTCCCGCTGGTAAATTGCCTCGTAAAGCTGTTGTAACTGAGGGATGGTAAATTTTTCCGGCAAAAGTTCAAAACCAATGGGTTGATACCTCGCCTTTTGCTTTAAACGCTTCAATGCATCTGCCACCATCTGGTTATGATCCAGAACCAAATCCGGAATTTCATCAATATTAAACCAATGGGCACCATGTTTTTCCACCAGCTCCTCATCATATTCATTTATACGGATTAAAGCATATTGAGCTATTGAGAGGCACCTGAAGCCCGGATCCCGGTCTGCTTTACCGTAAGCTTTTAATTGCTCCATAAACACATTCTCCAGTCCGGTGATTTCTTTAAGAACCCGCTTTGCTGCTTCAGACACATCTTCATCCAAACGAACAAAGCTTCCAATTAGGGACCATTCCCCCTTTAACGGCTCAACCCTTCTTCTAAAAAGCAATAGTTTGATCCTCCCTCCTTCAAATCCAAAAATAATACAGTCTGCAGCCGCGTAAAGTTTATCCTTTACGTGGTATAAATCAGATATAATTTCAGTCATTTATTAAGATTATCTCTTATTTTTTTCTAAAGATATAGAAATAATTCAAAATTAGAATGAGCGTATTTTTTACAATTATTACCTTTGAGTATAATTTATATATTCAGATAAAGAAAGCTACATGACCCTTTCAAAAATTTTTAACGATTTTCAGACAGAAGTAAAAGTATCTTCACCAGGCCGTATCAACCTCATTGGAGAACATACCGATTACAATAATGGCTTTGTAATGCCCACTGCCATTGATAAAAAAATTTTCTTCGAATTTAAAAGAAATGTTTCAACCGATAATTGCAGGATTTATAGCAAAACTTTTGACAGCTATTTTGAATTCTCCCTCGCTGAAATTTCAAAACAGAAGGATTCCTGGAAAAATTACCTGCTTGGTGTGATTGAAGAAATTCAAAAAATGGACAAAAAGCTGGGCGGTTTCGATTGTATTGTAAAAAGCGAATTACCTATTGGAGCGGGGATAAGTTCTTCTGCAGCCCTTGAATGCGGTTTTGCAGGCGGTTTAAACAAGCTCTTTACTTTAAATTTATCAAAACAGGAAATTGTTGAGCTTTCGCAACGGGCTGAAAATAATTTTGTAGGTTCCAATTGTGGAATTATGGATCAGTTTGCTTCTGTAATGAGCAAAAAAGATCATATTATACTGTTGGATTGTAGAAATCTGGAAACGGAATTTATTCCGGCCGATTTTAAAGACTGTAAACTATTGTTACTGAATACCAACGTTTCCCACAGTCTTGCCGACAGTGAATACAATACCCGAAGGGCGGAATGTGAAGGGGCCGTAAAAAAAATTAAGCAAAAATATGCTGAAGTTTCTAGCCTGAGAGAAGTGAGTTTTGAGATGCTGGAAGAATTTAAAGATCAGCTCACAGAAAAAACCTACCAGCGATGCCTTTATGTTTTAAATGAAAATGAAAGGGTTCAAAAAGCTTCCGAAGCGATGAAAAACGGGGAACTGAAGAAATTTGGCGAGCTTATGTACCAGTCGCACAAAGGGCTTCAGCATCATTATGAAGTAAGTTGCCCGGAACTGGATTTTATGGTAGATTTTTCTGAAGATAAAGATTTTATTTACGGCTCCCGTATGATGGGCGGCGGCTTTGGCGGCTGTACCATCAATCTTATTGAAGCTAACAAAATTGATGATTATGTAAAGGAAATTTCTAAAGCTTACGCTGAAAAATTTAATATTAATATGGATGTAATTTCTGTTTCTCCAAGTGAAGGAACTGTTATAGAATAAATCATTCTGAAAAATGCTGAAAATGAGCAACGCACTAAATAATAATCCACACAGAAGATATAATATATTAACCGGAGAATGGATCCTGGTTTCTCCCCACCGCACAAAACGGCCCTGGCAGGGGAAAACAGAGAAAAATTTAACTGAAAGAAGACCGGAATATGATGAATCCTGCTATCTCTGCCCAGGGAACACCCGCGCCAGCGGAGAAACCAATCCACAATATACCGAGCCACATACTTTTGTAAATGATTTTTCGGCTTTACTTCCTGACACTCCTGAGGAAGAAGTTAATAACGGTTTATTAAAGGCTGAATCTGAAAAGGGAATTTGTAAAGTAGTATGTTTTTCACCCAACCACTCTCTTACACTTCCACTTATGGAAGTTGAAGACATCACCAAAGTGGTAAAAATGTGGAAAAAAGAATTCCGGGAACTGGGGAGCAGTGACGACATTAATTATGTTCAAATCTTTGAAAACAAGGGTGCTATTATGGGGTGCAGCAATCCGCACCCGCACGGGCAAATCTGGTCCCAGTCTTCTATCCCGACCGAAATTCAGAAAAAATCCCGTCATTTTAAAAAATACTGGGAGAAAAACAAACGTAGTCTTCTTAGCGATTATTTAACACAGGAGCTGGAATTAAAAGAACGTATTCTATCTGAAAATGAGTATTTTGTTGCTTTAGTGCCTTATTGGGCGGTATGGCCATATGAGGCAATGATCATTCCGCGTGAGCAACATCAAAATATAAACCAGCTAAGCCAGGAGGAAGAAAAAGCTTTTGCTGAAATAATTAAAGCATTGACCATTATGTATGATAATCTTTTTGAAACTTCTTTCCCCTATTCCTCCGGAATTCATCAGGCTCCAACAGATGGCGGCGAATATCCGGAATGGCATTTTCACATGTCTTTTTATCCACCCTTGCTAAGATCGGCTACCGTTAAGAAGTTTATGGTGGGCTACGAAATGTTTGCAGGGCCGCAAAGGGATATTACTGCAGAAATGGCGGCGGAAACTTTACAACAACTCCCGAAGCAGCATTACACCAAAACATGAGACTATGGAGCAAAAAGTGACTTTAAAAGAATTGGCAAGGCTGTTGAATTTATCCGTTTCCACGGTTTCAAAGGCATTAAATGACAGCTCTGAAATTAGTGCTCAAACCAGAAGCCGCGTCAAACAACTTGCTCTTTTAAATAATTACGTTCCCAATGGAATGGCGCAAAGTTTAAAGAATAACAAAACAAAAACCATTGGGGTAGTAATACCTAATATCCTTCCCTCCTTTTTTACAAAAGCGCTTCATGGCATTGAATCTACTGCAGCTAAAGCAGGATATAAGATTATTATCTGTATTTCCAATGAATCTACAGAAAAAGAGGAAGAAAGTCTCAGAACCTTTCTTAGTGGCCGGGTAGATGGCATTATTCTTTCCCTGGCCAAAGAAACCCAGCAAACTAAGAAACTGGATCATTTAAAACGCATTATAGACTACGGAATTCCCTTAGTGTTTTTTGACAGAATTTCAGATGAACTTTCCTGTGACAGCATTTCTATAGACGATAAAAAAATAGCAGAAAAAGCAACTGATGAAATGCACCAAACCGGCTGCAGAAATATTATCTACTTATCTACAATCTTTGATACCAGTGTAGACCTGCAAAGACAGAATGGATATACCATTTCCCAGGCGAAGCGAAGAGCTGAACCTTATATTCTTCATATTAAGGATTATGCTGTTTTTCAGGAACGATTGTTGCCGGTTATTTCTGAAAAATGTGTTGATGGAATATTGGCTGCCGATGAACTTTCGGCCATTCTAACAATGCGTACAGCTATAAAAAATGGCTATAAAATACCGGAAGATATTTCGGTAATTGGATTTACCAATGGTTTTATGGGAGAGCATTTTCTTCCTTCTCTGAGCACGGTGAACCAACATGCCGAAGAACAGGGGAAAATGGCCGTGGAAACGCTTATTTCGAGATTAAAAGATGAAAATACCGATCCCGTAAAGCATGTTTTGGATACGGCTATCATCCACAGGGAATCAACCAGAACACCTGTTTCTTTTTTGAAGAACGTTTAAAAAAGAAACAGGTGTTCTAAATTCTGCTTTTCACCTTCACCGTCCACTCAAATTGAAAACCGGAAACTTCCACCCCATCTTCGTTATACCCCATACTCGTCATCCAAAAGGTTTGGCCTTCGCCGGTTTCTAATGTCTTACCTATAGCGGCATTGACCTTTTCACCATCTTCACACAAAAAAGTAATTTTGCCGGTTGCTTTTTTAGAAAATGAAGATTTATTCTGGGCCACCAGCATCGATATTTTGCGGTTTTCCTTCTGAATTTTTGCCATTACCAAAGCTCCGGTACTCAGCTCTGCTGCCATTGCCTGCACCGCAAAATACATTGATTTAAAAGGATTCTGATTAATCCAGCGATGTTTTACTCTTACCGTACATTTATCTTCTTCTATTTCTTTAACCCGAACCCCGCAAAGCCATGCGCTAGGTAACTTCAGCATTAAAAAGGTATTGAGTTTGGCAGGTGTAAATTTCATGTAGCTGTTTTAAATTTTTAAAAGTAGCTAAAATAATCTAACCGGAATGTTTGCTATCTCCCGTTGGTTTAAAACTCAAATGGTTCTGGTTCTACAAAATAAAATATTAAAAACTTAAATAAAAGTTAAATTATAGTACTATGTTTTGCAAAATACCTTCTTTTAAACATATATTTGTATAAGAAATTAATATGTTATGAACTCACAGGTATTAGATCAGGATAAATCGCTGGCCACCCTCATCCATCTATCGGTATTTTCCAAATACTTAATCCCCTTTGGAAATTTCCTTTTCCCTCTTATGCTATGGCTTCTAAAAAAACAGGATCCATTTGTGGATAGCCATGGAAAAAATGCCGTTAATTTCCAGATAAGTATTTTCCTTTACACAATTTTACTCGGTGTATTGGGAATTGCCATCCTGATATTGTTTGGAGTAAGCTTAAGCTTTGACACATTATATGTCTATAATGACCATATCCGAATGGACAATTTTCAGGAATTTATTCCGCTAATTGTTATTTCCGGGATTTTTGGAACATTAATTCTAAGCCTTATTATACTGGAAATCTACGCGGTGATAAGCGCCAGCTTAAAAGCAAGTGAAGGTGAATTTTATAAATATCCGCTTTGTATCAGTTTTATTTCAACAGAAATCCAAACCGGAAATGTCAAAACCATAGATAAAAATTCCAGACTATAATTCATTTAACAAGATTCAGAAGAAACATCACTCTAATCATCATCAATCAAAAAATGGACAGTTTAACAACATTCAAAATCAGACGTTATGAAGATTGAAAACACCAAGGCACAAATGCGTAAAGGTGTGCTGGAATACTGCATTCTTTCTGTCCTGCGGGATGAGGACGCTTATGTGGCTGAAATCCTCGAAACCTTAAAAGATGCCAAATTGCTGGTAGTAGAAGGCACTATTTACCCTTTACTTACAAGGCTTAAAAATGCAGGACTTCTATCTTATCGTTGGGAAGAATCCAGTAGTGGCCCACCCCGTAAATACTACGGCCTTACAGAGACCGGAAGAATATTTCTAAAAGAACTTACCAGTACCTGGGACGAACTGCAAACAGCCGTAACCATTGTAACCACTCAAAAAAATAAAAATCATGAATAAAACAGTCAATATAAACCTTGCCGGCGTATTTTTTCATATAGATGAAGATGCATACGCCAAACTGCAACATTATTTGGAAGCTATAAAACGCTCTTTAACTAACACGAAAGGTAGCGAAGAAATTATAGCAGATATTGAAGCCCGTATTGCTGAATTATTCACTGAGAAAATAAAGGATAAACGGCAGGTAGTAAGTTTAAAAGAAGTAGAAGAAGTAATCGTTATTATGGGCCAGCCTGAAGATTATATGGTAGATGAAGAAATCTTTGAAGATGAACCGGCTTATGAAGGAACCACGCATAAAACCAGTGGCAGAAAATTATTCCGGGATACCCGGCATTCTTATGTGGGGGGCGTATCTTCAGGTTTGGAACATTATCTTGAAATAGATGCCGTATGGATAAGGCTTTTATGGATACTGCTCACCTTCCTTACCAGCGGAGCCTTCATATTAATCTATATTGCTTTATGGATCTTTGTTCCCGAAGCTAAAACCACTGCAGACTTCCTGGCCATGCAGGGAGAAGAAGTCACCATCAGTAATATTGAAAAAAAAATCCGTGAAGGTTTTGACAATGTTTCCGGCAGGGTTAAAGATGTAGATTATCAAAAATACAGTCAGAGAGCCCGATCGGGAGCAAGTTCCGCCGGTTCAGCAATTGGTAATATTATAAAAGTATTGCTTAATGTTTTTGTGAAATTTATTGGGATATTACTTATTCTAATTGCAGGAGCAATATTAATTGGTCTCTTTATTGGCCTATTTACAGTGGGAATATTTGGCATTATTGAAACCCCATGGATAGATTATGTAGAAATGGCAGTTAGTGGCGGACCATTTTGGTTAATTTCGATATTAACATTTTTCTTTACGGCAATTCCTTTTTTCTTCCTGTTTATCCTGGGCTTGAAAATTCTTGTTCCAAATTTAAAGTCTATCGGAACAACCGCAAAATACGTGCTGCTTGGACTTTGGATAATCTCCCTTATAGGACTTGGTATAATTGGAATTCAACAAGCCACATATCGTGCTTTTGACGGGGAAACTGTGATTACCCAATCCCTAAATCTAAGTCCCCAGGATACGCTTTATGTCACCATGGAAAATGCAAATAATTTTTCCAGCAGTTTTTATCGCGGTGGTGATTTCAAAATTAGGCATGATGAAAATGGTAGAAAAATGCTTTTTTCCGATCGTGTTTGGCTAACATTTAAATCTACAAGAGATTCATTGGCCAGTGCAGAAATTGTAAAAAAAGCTGAAGGAAGCGATTTTGAAGATGCTAACCGAAGAGCTCAAAGTATCAATTATGAGTTGAACCTTCAGGGGAAAGAACTTCGGCTGGACAGTTATCTTACTTCAGACATGGAAAATAAATTCAGAGATCAGGAGGTGGAAATTACACTTTATGTACCCGAAGGCACCACTATGCACGTTGATGCCAGCGCGAGTGCCTATGTTAGCAGGTATGGAAGTGATAATATATTTAAAAGGGCAGACGAGGAAAGATATCTTCATGTAATTGATGGTGGAACTATTTGTAATAGTTGTCCTGTTGATGAAAGTGATTTTAAAAGTGAAACAAATAATGAAGAATGGGAGAATAATGATGAATGGAATGAAGAAGGTGATTACAATGCCAGGGTAAATATAAATAATGATGGCGTGGATATTCAGATTGAGAAAAACCGAAATAAAGATTCCGGTAATCAGCAATCCGTTAACAAAGAAGCTTTTGACACTACTACAACAACAGATACCATCCAATAGTTATGAGCACTCTCATCAATCTTATAATCAGTTTTTTACTCTCCTTAATTATGGAAGCACCTGCTGAGCATTCACAGCAAATTTCTTCGGAAAAAGGAAAAGTGTCTACTGTAGCTTTTAATTGGCAAAATAAAGACACCTGTTCTGCTGAAAAACCGGACAATTTTAAGGTTCATGATAAAGTTCCATAAAAAAGAGGTTGCCAGAAAAATTTACTCGGTGTCTTCTTCAGCTTTATCTACGATAAGGCGCTGGTCACGATTGGCAATTTCCCATGCGGTAAGAAAAACCAGTTTTGCACGTTTTGCCAATGCTTCGTAATTAATCTTATCCGGCGTATCTGTGATTTTGTGATAATCTTCATGTACCCCATTAAAGTAGAAAATAATTGGGATATTATGTTTTGCAAAGTTGTAGTGGTCACTTCTGTAATAAAAACGATTTGGATCATTTTCATCGTTATAAGTATAATCCAGGTCCAGGTTCATGTATTTTTCATTTACCTGTTCGCTCAACTCGTGCAATTCTGTACTCAGTTTATCGCTCCCGATAAGATAAATATAATTATCATTTCCGGCATGCTCAGGATCTATTCTACCAATCATATCTATATTTAGATCGGCTACGGTATTTTCAAGCGGAAATATTGGATTTTCAGTATAATATTTTGATCCTACGAGACCTTTTTCTTCTCCGGTTACATTTAGAAAAAGAATGGAACGCTTTGGAGTATAGCCATCTTTTTTTGCCTTAGTGAAAGCTTCAGCAATTTCAAGAATTCCAACAGTTCCGGAACCATCATCATCGGCCCCATTAAAAACATTGCCTTCGTCATCCATTCCCACGTGATCATAATGAGAGGAAATCACCACAATTTCTTCAGGTTTTTCACTGCCTTTAAAATAAGCAACCATATTTTCAGAATCTTTTATATCTCCACGAAAAAAACTTGCCGGTACTTCCTGAAAATAATCATCATTTCCCTGGGCAGCAGGTATATTTAGATTTTGATATTCATTTTTAAGATATTCCGCCGCTTTTTTCTGTCCCGGCTCTCCCGTGTCACGACCTTCAAATTCATCGCTGGCGAAAGTGTAAAGATGCTCTTTTAATTCACTTGTAGTAATGGTATTTGCATACTCCATGGGATCTGCATTTTCCACATCTTTATGAGCACCGCAGCTAAAAAGATTAGCCAAAAGTGCAAGCAAAAGTAGTTTCTTCATATAAAATTAGATATTTTGTTTTAAGGTGCAGCAAGATAGCAGTTTTATGCCTATTTTCTGCCAAATTAGAATGAAAATGGTCTCCTGCAATTTTTAATTCTCCTTCAGAGTTTTTTTAATAGCTGCTTTCACCAAAGGTTCCATAACATTGTAACCGGCAGAAGTTGGATGCACCCCATCTTCGGAATATTCAGCTTTCATACCTTCTTTTTCATTTTTCATTGCTGAAAAATAATCCAGATACGTATGACCATTTTCCCGGGAATACTTTTCAATCCATGTATTAATTTTGGCAATTTTATCTATCGGTTCCAATCCCGGCCGCCACGGGTAATCATAAACCGGCAAAATGGAACTAAGAATAACTTCTATTCCATTGGCCCCGGCAAGTTGTGCCATAGCTTTAATATTATCAGTGATCATTTTTACTGAAGAAAAACCGGTATTACCGGCAATGTCGTTGGTACCGGCAAGAATTACCACCGCCTTCGGCTTAAGATCAATTACATCTGGGGTAAAACGTATGAGCATTTGCGGAGTGGTTTGCCCGCTTATTCCCCTTCCTGCATAATCATTTTCAGAAAAAAATTCGGGATGCATATTTACCCAACCTTCGGTAATTGAATTTCCCATAAACACAACCTTGGGATAATTGCCATTTTTCACAACCTCTTCATTATCAGAACGATATTTTTTAAGATTTGACCAATCCTGACTCATAAGTTCCTTATATTCTTTTTGAGCAAAAAGTGTAAAACAGGTTAAGAGAAGGAACAAAGTAAAAAGTTTCTGTTTTTTCATAAAAATTAAATTTGATCTAATATGGTGAATATTAACATGTTTAAAACTAGGCTATTTTCCGGGTTTTGCACGTTCATATTGAGGAGGCCAGGGAATTTCAGATCCTAAAGTTGCGGCAGCTTTGAGAGGAAAATAAGGTTCACGTAAAAACTCACGTGCCATAAAAATAAGATCAGCCTGCTTTTTGAAAAGAATTTCCTCAGCTTCTTCAGTAGTAGTAATTAATCCTACTGCACCAGTAGCTATATTGGCTTCAGATTTTATCTTTTCAGCAAACTGTACCTGATAACCTTTAGCAACAGGAATTTTGGCATCTGGAATCAAGCCACCGGAAGAACAATCAATAAGGTCCACACCTTTTTGCTTAAGAATTCTTGAAAGTTCTACCGATTCTTCCACATTCCAGCCTCCCTCAACCCAGCCGGTCACAGAAATACGTACAAAAAGAGGCAGATTCCCGGGCCATTCTTCTTTTACAGCTTCAACTACTTCCAAAAGCAACCTCGTCCTGTTCTTAAACCCGCCTCCATAATTGTCATTTCTTTTGTTGCTTAGCGGAGAAAGGAACTGATGCAGCAGGTAACCATGGGCAGCATGAATTTCAACGACCTGAAAACCTGCTTTCACAGCACGGGCAGCTGCCGATTTAAAATCGTTTACTACCTTTTTCAAACCTTCTTCATCCAACTCCTGTGGAGATGGGTTCTCTTCTGAAAAGGGAATTTCACTGGGAGCAAAAGTTTCCCATCCCTCAGAATTCACATCAAGAAGAGCACCACCTTCCCATGGCCGGGCAGTGCTAGCTTTGCGACCTGCGTGTGCCAGCTGTGTACCAATAACCACTCCCTGAGACGTTGCAAAATCCACTATTTCTTTTAGTTTAATAATATGTTCTTCTTTCCAAATCCCCAGATCGTAAGGAGTAATTCTTCCTTCCGGAGAAACGGCAATAGCTTCAGTAAAAACCAATCCTGCGCCGCCTACTGCACGGCTGCCCAGATGTACCATATGCCAGTTATTGGCAAACCCATCTTCACTGCTATACATACACATTGGAGATACAGTAAGGCGGTTTTTAAATTCAACATCTTTAATTTGAAAAGGTGAAAAAATTCCTGACATTTAATTATAGTTTTTATGTGCACCCTAAGATAGCTGAAAATAAAGCTCAACTGGAAACCTTCCTTATAGATAAAAGGAATCCTAATATAGCCGAAACAGGATTTTATATTGTAAAATATTCATTTCCAGATTGGAATAAAAAAAGGTTTAAAAAAAATGAATAAAACTTTTTTGAAATGAAAAAGCATTCTATATTTGCATCCGCTAAGGAGAAATGGCAGAGTGGTCGAATGCGGCAGTCTTGAAAACTGTTGAGGGTCACACCTCCGGGGGTTCGAATCCCTCTTTCTCCGCTTGTTTCCAATCAAATGGAACCAAAAAGCCCGAAAACTCACGGTTTCCGGGCTTTTTTCTTTTTTAAGATATCAAATAAAACCATTTGAAATCATTCTATTCGGTTACAAATTCGGTTACACTTGAACAGCTACTTTTTAGTGTAACCAAAGTAAGAATAATCCTAATAACAAAAACTTAACTATTTATATATTAGTTGTTTATATTGTATCTTGGAGCAGTCGAATCAATACTTTCAAGATATGAAAACTTCATTCTCACACATCTTTTATTTAAGAAAAAGCACAACTAAAACGGATATGGGTACAATCTACCTTAGAATAACCGTGAATGGTAAGCGTGCAGTTACAACAACTAATAGAGAAATTCCTCTTTCAATTTGGAATGTGAATGCTGGAAAAGCATTGGGAACTTCATCTCAGGCAAAACTTATTAATAGATTCCTCACTAAAATGGAAAATGATATTTATACTGCCCATCAAAAGCTAATTGATAGAGGTGAATCATTTTCGGCAAAAGATATTATTAATGTCTTTTTAGGTAAGGATAAAGAAAATGAAAACCAGGTAAAAATGCTTCTTGAAATATTTCAGGAACATAATGACCGTGTGAACCGGCTTATAGGTAAAGATTTTGCCGCTGGTACTGCCGAAAGATATCGAACTGCAAAAAAGCATGTTGAGGAATATATTAAAAAGGAGTTTAAAGCTTTCGATATTCCCGTAAAAGATGTAAACCACAAATTTATTTCAGGATTCGAGTACTATTTAAAAACGGAAAGAAATTGTGCCCACAATTCAGCCATAAAATACATTACCAATTTCAAGAAGATCATAAGAATTGCCCATGTAAATGAATGGATGACCAAAGATCCGTTCCTAAACTGGAAAGGGAAATTAAAAGTTGTGGACCGGGAATTTCTAACAAAAGAGGAACTGCAGGTTATGATTGGAAAAGAGATAAATAATCAAAGATTATGTCTTGTAAAGGATATTTTTCTCTTCTGCTGTTTTACTGGACTTTCGTATGCTGATGTAGAGAAACTTTCAGCAAAAGAGGTAGTAACAGGGTTTGATGGAAACCAATGGATAAAAACAAAAAGGACCAAGACAAAAACACGCAGCAGTGTTCCTCTACTTCCAACTGCAGAAGCTATACTCGAAAAATATTCAACGCATCCAGAGGTAAATGAGGAGAGATTATTGCCGGTTTTAAGCAATCAAAAGACAAACGCATATCTTAAAGAGATTGCAGATATTTGTGGTATCAATAAAAATCTAACGTTTCATCTGGCCAGGCATACTTTTGCCACAACGGTAACTTTGTCTAATGGTGTGCCAATTGAGAGTGTGAGTAAGATGCTTGGCCATAAAAATCTTCAAACTACTCAGCATTATGCAAAAATTTTAGATAGAAAAGTTAGTGATGATATGGCGGCACTAAGAAACAGATTAGGTTCAGACTTTATGACTGGAGATATTTAAAACCTGATCTATTTGTAAGTAACAAGGAGTAAAAAGATATTAAACTACATCTGCGGGAATGGATTCAAAATTTTAGGGAATTGCGGTGATGCTCATAATCGCCTTCTAAAAATAAAATTCTGAGAAGGAAAGAAAAGATAGATTTGGACGCTCAAATGGAAGTAATGAGAGCGATTAGAGTCCTTGAGGTAAGCGTTTTTTATTTTAATG